>JACCVZ010000045.1 GCA_013697905.1 Nocardioidaceae bacterium | reverse complement strand
GGCGCCGGCGCAGTGCTCAAGCTCACCTTCGACGGAGACGACGAGTCCCTGCATGAGGGGCTCGCCCTGCAGCGCTGGGGCGGCAACGGCACCGTCAGGCTGATGCGGGCAGACCCGCGGAGACGTGCCCTGTTGCTCGAACGGCTGTACTCCGACGACCTCAACGGCCTCGATGACGTCGAGGCGTGCGAGATCGTTGCAGGCTTCTACGACCGCATCCATGTGCCGGCTCTGCCGCAGCTGCGCACCGTTACGTCCTATGTCGGTCAGTGGCTGGCCGCGCTGGCGACCATGCCGATCGACGGACCGTTGCCACGACGGCTGGTGGAACAGACACTTTCCCTAGGTGGTGACCTCCTCGACGACCCGGCCAGCAGCGGTCGCCTGACGCACGGGGACCTCCACTACGAGAACGTCCTTGCCGCCGAACGAGAACCATGGCTGGTCATCGACCCCAAGCCGATGTCGGGAGACCCGCACTACGAGCCGGCCCCGATGCTGTGGAACCGCTGGGAGGAGCTCGTGGAGTCCGGCAACGTGCGGGCCGGAGTGCGTCGCCGTTTTCACACCATCGTCGACGCTGCCGGCCTCGACGAGGACCGGGCACGAGACTGGGTCGTGGTGCGCAGCATTATCAACGCCCACTGGGCGGTCGAGGACGCCGAGCGCGCCCACCGAGGCCTGGACGACGACGAGCAGGCCTGGATCAAGTTGTGCGTCACCACGGCGAAGGCGGTCCAGGACTGATTGTTAGCTGGGTGTCTCACACCCAACTTGGGTGTACGCTCGACAGATGGCCACAGTGGTGCAGATCAGAAACGTTCCGGAGGACATCCACCGAACACTGCGATCGCGCGCAGCCGCCGCCGGGATGTCGCTTTCGGACTACCTGCTTGCGGAGATCGTCCGCGTCGCTGAGCGGCCACCTGTCGTCGACGTACTGGCAAGGGCAGGTAGTCGGACCACCGGGGCCAGCCGCGACGTGATCGTCGAGGCTGTGCGCGCTGGGCGCGATCGTTGATCGTCCTGGACACCTCTGCTCTTCTCGATGTCCTGATCGGCCGGCCGGCCAGTCAGTCGCTGCTCGCTCGGCTCGCCCGAGACGACGACCTCCACGCACCACACCTGATCGACATCGAGGTGCTACACGCCCTTCGGCGCCTCGTGAGGACGAGCGTCGTGCGAAGTGACCGGGCGGCTGAGGCACGTGCCGACCTTGCCGAGTTGTCGATCACCCGGTACCCGCTCGGGTCGATGGCCGACCGGGTATGGGAACTCCGAGGCAACCTCACGGCATACGACGCGGCGTTCGTCGCGCTCGCGGAGGCCCTCGGCGCATCCCTGATCACCTGTGACCGGCGACTGGCCAAGGCGAGCAGTCACCGCGCACGTGTCGAGGTCTACTGACGCCACGAGCGGCCCACCTGCGTCGTGCTCGCCAGGACACTGTTGCTCGGCTCAGCCCGCGCAGAGGTGCCCGTCGGGTAGATCACATCCGCGTGAACGGCCATCGATGCGCCCTTTGGGCCGCTGACCTGCCATACTTGAGTCGTTGGTCCGCACAGTTCTGCCTCGGACCGCCCTTTGCTTTCATCAGCAAAGTCGTCACAGACCACGCGCCGCAGCGGCTGAGGCCGCGCGCCGGGCAGGACGACCCTTAGACGTACGGAGTTCCTTTCATGGCGGTCAACCGCCCTCGCACCATGCCCTCTTCCCTCCCACAACCCACGACCAGCCAGACCAACAGCGCCTCGACGTTCGCCGACCTCGGCGTACCTCCTCGCCTCACGGCTGCCCTCGAGGCCGCCGGCATCACCACACCGTTTCCGATCCAGACCGCCGCGTTGCCCGACGCGCTCGCCGGCCGCGACGTGTTGGGTCGGGGCCGCACCGGCTCAGGCAAGACGCTCGCGTTCGCCCTCCCTGTGGTGGCCCGCCTCGCGGACAAACCGATGGCCCGGCGGACCGGTCGCCCCCGTGCGCTGATCCTTGCACCCACGCGCGAGCTGGCCACCCAGATCGACGCGACCCTCCGGCCGCTCGCCCGCGCCCTCGGGCTGCGCACCCTGACGGTCTTCGGCGGCGTTGGTCATGCGCCGCAGATCCGCGGTCTGCGCGACGGCGTCGATATCGTCGTCGCCTGCCCGGGGCGGCTCGAAGACCACCTGCAGGAAGGTCATCTGAGCCTCGACGCGATCGAGGTGACCGTCCTCGACGAGGCCGACCACATGGCGGACCTGGGCTTCCTGCCGGTCGTACGCCGACTGCTGGACAAGACACCGTCGTCCGGCCAGCGGCTGCTGTTCTCGGCGACCCTCGACGCCGGCGTCGACGTGCTGGTCCGTCGTTACCTGACCAACCCGGTCACGCACAGCGTCGACTCGGCCCGGTCCCCGGTGGGCCGGATGGAGCACCACGTGCTCCATGTCGGCCACGAGGCGCGACTGCCTGTGCTGGTCGACCTGGCGTCGGCGCCGGGCCGCACGCTGCTCTTCACGCGCACCAAGCACGGTGCGCGTACCCTGACCCGACAGCTGGTGGCGAAGGGGGTGCCCGCGGTCGAGCTGCACGGGAACCTGTCGCAGAACGCCCGCACCCGGAACCTGTCGTCGTTCTCGGACGGCAATGCCCACACGCTCGTCGCCACCGACATCGCCGCGCGCGGCATCCACGTCGACGACATCACGCTGGTGGTGCACGCCGACCCCCCAGTCGAGCACAAGGCCTACCTGCATCGCTCCGGACGCACCGCCAGGGCGGGCGCCGCTGGCACGGTCGTGACGCTGATGACCGACGCGCAGGTGAGCGACGTGCGTGACCTGACCCGAAAGGCGGGCATCAAGCCGACGATCACCAGGATCTCTGTCGGTGACCCCCTGCTGCGCGAGCTCGCCCCGGGCGAGCGTGTCTTCGTCGAGCCGCCGGCACGCGCTGCCGAGGCCTCGACGCGAGCTGGGAGCGGTGGTCGCAGTCGCGGCCGCCGTACCGGTGGGACCGGCGGCAGCAGCGGCACCGGCGGTGGCGGACGTTCTCGTCGCACCTCCGCCGCCAACCGCCGCGGTCAGGCGTCCTCGTCTGCAGCCCGTACGTCGAGCAGCCCCCGAAGCGACGGCAGCACCCACGGCGGTGCCCAGGCAGCAGCGAGCGGTTCCACCTCGGCGGCCGGCTTCTCGGCCTCGGCGCGCTCCGGAGGTCGCGGCCGCCGCCGCTGATGCGACCACGTCCGCGGCACGCCCATCCATGGCGGCTGCGAAGGCACGAATTAACGATGCGGAAACGCATTCGCGTCGGGTTCGTGGCTTTGCGAGACTGTGCGGCATGACAGCGCATGTGCTCTCGATCAACGTGGCCACCCCTGTCGTCGTCGACTGGGCTGACCCGGTGGGCACCACCGCGATCATGAAGAAGCCCGTGACGGGTCCGGTTCGGGTAGCAGAGCTCGGGCTCGAGGGCGACCAGGTGGCAGACACCAAATATCATGGTGGGATCTACCAGGCGGTCTACGCCTTCGCTCGCGAGGACCTCGATCTCTGGGCCGAGCGGCTCGGGCGGCCCATCGACAACGGTCAGTTCGGCGAGAACCTCACCACGTCGGGGATCGACGTCAACGAGGCGCTCATCGGCGAGCGATGGCGGATCGGCAGTGCGGTCGTCGAGGTAGTCGAGGTACGGATCCCGTGCAACGTGTTCAAGCACTGGATGGGCCTGTCCGGCTTCGACGACAGCGCCTGGGTGAAGCGGTTCGCCGCCGAGGGGCGCCCCGGCCCCTATCTCCGGGTCGTCGAACCAGGACACCTCATTGCCGGCGACGCCATCACCGTGGTGCACAGGCCAGCTCACGACGTGACCGTGTCGTTGATGTTCAGGGCCTTCACCACCGAACGGTCGCTGCTCCCGCGTCTCCTGGACGTCGGAGACGCGCTGCCGCCGAAGCCGAGGGCTGCGGCCGAGAAAGCTGCCGCCAAGCTGGGCAGCGCCGCATCGTGAGCCGGCCGTGGGCGGTGCGCCGATGACCCGTTGGTCGGAGGTGGCCGGCACCGACTCAGGCCCGGCCTACGACGCCCGCCTGGAGGCGCTCGCCCGAACGGGAAAAGGCATGCAGGGCGAGGCGGACTTCGTCGGTGGCTTGCTCCGCCCTCCGGCTCGGGTGCTCGACGCCGGCTGCGGCACCGGTCGTGTCGGCATCGAGCTGCGCCAACGCGGCTATGACGTAGTCGGCGTGGACGTCGAGCCGTCCATGCTTGCGGTCGCCCGTGAACGCGACCCCGACGGCGTATGGCTGCTGCGTGACTTAGGCGCTCTCGATCCCGACGACCCCGCCCTGGAAGGCGCTTTCGACATCGTCTTGCTGGCGGGGAACGTGGTGCCGTTGCTCGCCGAAGGCGCCGAGGCCGACGTCGTACGGCGGCTGGCCGGGTGCCTGGGCGCCGACGGGATGCTCGTGGCTGGCTTCGGACTCGACGTCGACCATCTGCCGCTCGACCACGCCCCCGTGACTCTCAACGACTACGACCGGTGGTGCGTCACCGCGAGGCTGGTGCTGCGGGACCGCTTCGCCACGTGGGAGCGCGCGACCTGCAACGGTCCCACCGGGTATGCCGTCTCCGTGCACGCCCAGTCGGCATGAAGGCGTCGCAACCTGGCCAGAGAACTACCGCGCGGTTTCCCGCTGCTCTACGGTTTTCCCATGGCTGCCCCGACTGATGCTCGCGCGACCCTGGAGAACCGGCCGCAGTCCGTCGGCCGGATGTTCTTCGACCGGGTGGCGGCGACGCCGGACCGAGAGGCGTACAGCTTTCCGGTTGGCGACTCGTGGGAGTCACTCAGCTGGCGAGAGACGGGTGCCCGGGTCAGCACCGTCGCAGCCGGCCTGATAGCGCTGGGCGTCGAGCCCGAGCAGCGGGTCGCGATCGCTTCGGGCACCCGGTTCGAGTGGGTCCTGGCCGACCTCGCGATCATGTCGGCCGGCGCGGCCACGACGACGGTGTATCCGTCTACGATGTCCGACGACGTCGCTTTCATCGTGGGCGACTCCGACTCCCACGTCGTCTTCGCCGAGGACGACGCGCAGGTCGAGAAGCTTCGCGAGCGCCGGGCCGACCTGCCCGCACTGTCGCAGGTAGTCGTGTTCGAGGGGACGCCGGACGGCGACTGGGTGATCGGTCTCGACGACCTCGAGCGGCTGGGCGGGGAGCTGCTCGCCGACAGACCCGATGTCGTGACCGAACGGGTCGGCGCCACCACAGCTGACAGCCTCGCCACGTTGATCTACACGTCTGGCACGACCGGGCGCCCTAAGGGGGTGCGGCTGCGCCACTCGGCTTGGACCTACGAGGGCATAGCCGTGCAACTGCTCGACATCTTGTCGGTCGACGACGTGCAATACCTGTGGCTTCCGCTCGCGCACTCCTTCGGCAAGGTGTTGTTGACGACGCAGCTGGCGATCGGTTTCCCGACCGCGATCGACGGTCGCGTGGACAAGATCATCGACAACCTGGCTGTGGTCAAGCCGACGTTCATGGGTGCGGCGCCGAGGATCTTCGAGAAGGCGCACGCCCGCATCAACAGCATGACTGCTCACGAGGGTGGCGCGAAGAAGAAGATCTTCGACCGGGCCTTCACGGTGGGCTTAGAGGTCTCCCGCCGGAGGCTGGCCGGTGAGAAGGTGCCCCCACACCTGGCCGCCCAGCACGCAGTCTTCGACCGGCTCGTCTTCGCGAAGATCCGGGAGCGGTTCGGGGGCCGAGTGCGCTTCTTCATCTCCGGCGCCGCCGCGCTCAACCGCGACATCGCCGAGTGGTTCCACGCTTCCGGCATCTTGATTCTCGAGGGCTACGGGCTCACCGAGACCTCGGCCGGCACCGCCGTGAACCGTCCTACCCATTATGAGTTCGGCACGGTCGGCAAGCCGTTCCATGGGACTGAGGTCAGGGTGGCTGGCGACGGTGAGCTGCTCATCAAGGGGCCCGGCGTGATGGACGGCTACCACAACAACGACGACGCCACCGCCGAGTCGCTCCACGACGGTTGGTTCCACACAGGTGACATCGGCGAGGTCGACGGCAACGGGGTCGTCCGCGTCACCGACCGCAAGAAGGACCTGTTCAAGACGTCCGGCGGCAAGTACGTCGCTCCGCAGTTCATCGAGGGTCAGTTCAAGGCGGTCTGCCCGTACGCCAGCCAGTTCGTCGTGCACGGAAGCGAACGGAACTTCGTCTCGGCGATCGTCACGCTCGACCCGGAGTCGATCGAGGGGTGGGCGGCCCAGCACGGTCTCGGTGGCAAGAGCTATGGCGAGATCGTCACGTCGGCCGAGGCGCGGTCCATGGTGCAGCGGTACGTCGATCAGCTCAATGCGAAGCTGAACCGCTGGGAGTCGGTCAAGAAGTTCGTGATCTTGGAGCGGGATCTGTCGGTAGAGGACGGCGAGATCACTCCCAGTATGAAGGTGAAGCGCAAGGTCGTCGAGGAGCACTACAAGAGCGAGCTCGACGCCCTGTACACCTGATGAGCGCCTCCCCGCAGGCGCAACCCTGCTCGGGTAGGCAGGCTTGAGGGCCTGGGAGGATGGGGGCATGCCGTCCACGTTGCCTGTCGGCGAAGCCGCACCCCAGGACGGGGCATTGCCGGAGGCTGCGGTGGCGACCGTGGGTGAGCGCCCGTTCGGGTTTTATGTGCACGTGCCGTTCTGCACCGTCCGCTGCGGCTACTGCGACTTCAACACCTACACAGCCTTCGAGCTCGGCGACAGCCGCGGCGCGTCTCGGGCGACCTACGCCGAGGCGGCGATCGACGAGATTCGCCTTGCTCGCAAGGTGATCGGGCACCGCGACGTCGCAGTGAGCACGGTCTTCTTCGGCGGTGGTACGCCGACGCTGCTGCCGCCTGGTGACCTCGCGGCAGTCGTGCGGGCGATCGACGACGAGTTCGGGCTGGCCGCGGACGCCGAGGTGACGACCGAGTCGAACCCGGACAGCGTGACGGCCACCGGGCTCGAGCTGCTGCGCGCAGGAGGCATCAACCGCATCTCGTTCGGGATGCAGTCGGCGGTGCCCGATGTGCTGCGGGTGCTCGACCGCACCCATGACCCCGCTCGTGTGCCAGCTGTGGTCGGCTGGGCTCGGCAGGCCGGCTTCGAGCAGGTCAGCCTCGATCTGATCTACGGGACGCCCGGTGAGTCGCTTGAGCAGTGGCGCACCAGCGTTGAGTCCGCGCTGTCGCTGGCGCCCGACCACGTCAGCGCATATGCGCTCATCGTGGAGGAGGGAACGGCGCTCGCCCGCCGGGTCAGTCGCGGCGAGCTGCCGCTTCCCGGAGACGACGACCTCGCGGACAAGTACGAGCTCGCCGACGAGCTCCTGGCCGATGCCGGGCTGGACTGGTACGAGGTGTCCAACTGGGCTCGGGACCCCGGCTCGTGGTGCCGTCACAACGTCGGCTACTGGCAGGGGGCCGACTGGTGGGGCGTCGGGCCGGGGGCGCACTCCCACCTGGGAGGGACACGCTGGTGGAACGT
The DNA here is from genome assembly GCA_013697905.1 of Nocardioidaceae bacterium. Classification (GTDB taxonomy): domain Bacteria; phylum Actinomycetota; class Actinomycetes; order Propionibacteriales; family Nocardioidaceae; genus JACDHG01. Next base: position 1,162 of record JACCVZ010000045.1, on the reverse strand, counting down.
CAAGCACCCGTCGGCGTACGCCGACCGCCTCGCGTCCGGCGTCAGCCCGGCGGCCGCGCGCGAGGTGCTCGACGACGAGACGCGTCGCGTCGAACGGGTGCTGCTCGAGTCCAGGCTGGTGACGGGGCTGCCGCTCAGCACGCTCGACGGTCCCGGCCGCGCCGCCCTCACGGGTCTGGTCCGTGACGGCCTCATCGGCGACGACTTCACGGACGTGTCAGTCGGCCAAGTCGCGTCGGCAACTTCACCGGTTGACACGCCGGTGCTGGTGCTGACTCGTCGTGGTCGGTTGCTTGCCGACGCTGTCGTACGAGCGTTGCTGCCCTGACAGAAGCGGCTGGCCGTCTGCGCGAGCTGCCGATGTTAGCTGACGATGCGGATCGTCAGCGGGTAGCGGAAATCCTCGCCTCGGTTGGCTTTCATGCCCGCCTTGATGACCGCGATCAGGGCGATGAGGGCGATGCCAACGACGATGGGGATGATGATGAGCAGCCCGATCCCCAACGTGACGATCGCGAGGACGAAACCGATCACGGTGCCGACCAGCGAGTAGATGAGCAACGAGATCTGAAAGTTGAGGGACTCGACCGCGTGTCTGCGGACGAACGCTGACGAGTCGCCGCGGATGAGCAGCACGGCCAGCGGCGCGATGAGCCCGAAGGCGAACCACGCCGTCACGAGCGCGCCGATGTGGGCGGCCATCGCCCAGGTGCGCTCCTCGTTCGACGTCGGTGCGCCGCCGGAGTACCCATGCGGTGGTGGCGGTGGCGGTTGGTAGGTCATCCTCGCTCCTCCCGTAAGCGTGCGGCCACCCTACGGGAGCCAACCGTCGAGACAGGCTCGTCGGCCGCTGCGATCGCCGTGGCGGCGACTTCGGTGGATGAACTCAGCCGTGCCCAGTGGTGACGAAGTCGATGAGCTCCTCGACCCGGCCGAGCAAGGTGGGCTCGAGGTCTGCGTACGACGACACCTTCGACAAGATGGGCTGCCAGGCCCGGGCGATGTCGGCCTGGTCGCGGTGCGGCCAGCCGAGGCGCTGGCAGACGCCGTGCTTCCACGAGACGTTGCGAGGGACCGTGGGCCAAGCCGCGATGCCGAGCCGAGACGGCTTCACCGCCTGCCAGATGTCGACGAACGGGTGGCCGACGATCAACACGTGTTG
>JACCVZ010000385.1 GCA_013697905.1 Nocardioidaceae bacterium | reverse complement strand
AACCGCCACTGGGAGCCGGGCCGGCCGCGAGCGCGGCCTCGAGCACGCGCAGCGCGTCAGTAACGGCGTCGGTGTCCGTCGCGTCGATGGCGACGAGCATGTCGTTGGGCGACGTGGGAACGGGCCGGTCGAAGCCCATCGAGTCGAGCAGGTCCAAGTTGAGCTCGGTCGCCATCGCCACCAGGGCAGCCTCGACACCGGAAAGGGAGCGAAGCTGGGTGCTCACCTGCATCAGGCCGACCGAGTCGCGGTAGGCCCCGGAACGGACCTCGACCGTGCGCGTCATGCGATCGCACCCCTGACGCAGGGTGCCGGGGCCCCTCGCCCCAGCATCTGGCGAATACCGGTCAGCAGGCCCTCTCCGGAGCTGTGCCCGACGGCGAGCAGCCGCTGCTCGGCCACCTGTACGACGTCCCCCGCCATCACACCAGCGTGCATCCCGCCACCCTGCATGACATCAGCCTGCCTCCCACCATTCCGGACAGTCGCGGCCGGGGTTGCCGCACCGGCGTACGCCGCCAGCACCTCGGCAACCTCGTCCAGGCAGAAACCCCCGGCGGCCTGGCGAAGAAGCCCAGCCGAAGCCGCCGTGGTGAGGTCCTCGAGCGGGGCAGCGCGGATCTCGGCGGACCAGCGGGCTGAGAGCGAGTGACCGGCGGCGAGCAGCGTGACGAGTGACCCAACGATCACGTCGTCGCCGTAGGGGGTGAGGCCGCAACCGTGGCCGAGCCTGTCTCGCCAGCTCCGCACCATGTGCACGGCCGCTTCCGTAGGGATCTGGGCACGTAGCCCCGCCCATCGCGGCCGGGCCGGCTCCCACCACCGGGTGACGGTGAGATGGGTGTCTCCCGAGGCCAGCGCGCCGGCACCCACGACGAGTGGTGACGCCGCGTCGAGGGGTGCGTCGACTCCGAGCGCGTGGGGGAGCCGGTGGGCACCGGGAAATGTGACGCAGCAGATGACGTGCCCGTGACTGTCGGCGAGCTGCCAGGCCAGCCGGCCGCCGTGAAGGATGTGCAGCGGCTGACGCCGGCCGTCGACGAGGGGGGCGACCGCGTGGCTGGCCACGATGCCCGCGGGGTGGGACACAACACTCCTTCGCCGGTCGCGATGTTGCTGCACTGGCAGCGACGCTAAATGCTGCGCTAGGTTCGCAGGGATGGGCAATTGTGCCAACGATCGGGCGTCATCTGAGCGGGAGTTGTCAGAGCGGCCGGTCTCGCAGGGCCAGGACCTGCTCGCTCGGGGGGAGCGGGTTCACCAGGCCCTCGTCGACGTGGTCCTCGGCGGGGGTGGGCTGGGCGAGCTGATGGACGCGCTGCACGACCATGTCGGCGGACTCACCCTCGCCACAACGACCGACGGACGGCTGCTGGCGCACTCCAGCGAGCGCCAGCTCGAGCTCGAGGCCGTGCTGCAGCATCCGGATATCTGCGCAGACACCGGTCGTTTCCGGTCCGAGCGGTTCGCACCGGGGGTGCACCAGGTCGGCCCGTTGTCGCTCTCGGTCGCTGCTGTGCTCGCCGGCTCGTCCGACCATGGCCGACTCGTCGTCGTACGCCGCGAAGGTCGTGCGTCAGCCATCGACCACTACGTGCTCGAACGTGCAGCCAGAGTGGCCGCGTTGGCGATCACCAAGGCGCTGGCCGTGTCTGCGGTCGAGGCCAAGTACCGCGGTGACTTCGTCCGTGACGTGCTTGTCGGACGGGGCGGAGCCCCCGACGCGGTAGCGGCGCACTTCGCGTCTCTCGGGTGGGACGTCGCCCGGCCGTTGGCCGTGGTGGTGGCCGCACTCGACCCGCTGGGCGGCGACGACGCCTCCCGAGAGGGTTTCCGGACGGCACAAGAGAGGTTCGCCAACGCCTGGGTCACGGTGGTGGGTCGGCACGACAGGTCGACGCCCGTGGTCGGCTTCGCCCAGGAGGTAGTGGCGCTCGTCGGTGTGCGCGACCACGAAGGGGCCCGCAAGGGAGTCGACGCACTCGTGCGGGCCGTCTCGGGCGACGGCGGTGGCGGCCGGCGTTCCTTCTCGACCGGCGTCAGCAGAATCGTCGATGTGCCGGAGATGATCAGCCGCGGCTACGAGCAGGCACGCCGGGCCGTGCACGTCGGGAGGCAGCTTCAGGGCACGTCGGCGGTGGCGCACTTCGATGACCTCGGTGCGTTCCGCCTGCTCAGTCTGATCGACGACGCCGGTGAGCTGCGGGCCTTCGTCGGCGAGGTGCTGCACGAGCTCGCCGACGACGACGATGCTGAGGCTGCCGACATGCGCACCACCTTGCGGGCGCTGCTCGACACCAACGTCAATGTCGCCGAGACATCTCGGCGCCTGCACTTCCACTACAACACGCTGCGATACCGGATCACCAAGCTCGAACGCACCGTCGGGCCGTTCACCTCCGACCCCGATCTGCAGCTCGATCTGGCGCTCGCGCTGCGCGTGCTGCAGATGCGCGGTCTGTAGGGCTCCGGCTTCGCGATTCGTCCGACCCACAGCGCAGAGTCGCCGCGAGAGCGAGTCGGACGAATCCGTGAGTGGCCGGTGAGTGTCCGGTGTTGGCAAGGTTTGTCCCTACCGCGGGCGTCGTTCGGCAGGTTGGACCCTGCGCATCGTGTCCGTGCAAGCCGTAGCGTTCGGCATGGTGGTGCCAGGTGACACACGTCACAGCCGGTGGGAGTGGGAGTTCAACATGGCGATTGGGTGGAAGGTCGTACACGGCGGCAAGACGCCGCCACCAGGAGAGGCCGTCGCTCCGGACGAGCGACTGTCATGGGGCCGGACGGTGGGACTGGGCGCCCAGCACGTCGTGGCGATGTTCGGGGCGACATTCGTCTTCCCCATCATCATGGGCCTCAGCCCGCAGCTGGCGATCATGATGAGCGGCATCGCCACGATCACCTTCCTGTTGATCGTGCAGGGAAAGGTCCCGAGCTACCTCGGCACCAGCGCCTCGTTCGTTGGCGGCGCCACCGCCATCTACGCCCAGGGGGGCGGACCGGACGACGTCACAGGTGCGATCCTCGTTGCCGGGGTCGTGCTGGCGCTCGTTGGTGTCCTGATCCACTTCCTCGGATCGCATGTACTGCACGCCCTTCTTCCACCGGTGGTCACCGGCGCCGTGGTGATGTTGATCGGGTTCAACCTGGCGCCCGTCGTGGCTGACATCTACTGGCCGCAGGATCAGTGGGTCGCGCTCATCACGATGACGTTCGTGATCCTCGTCGCCGTCGGGGTTCGAGGCTTCTTCGGCCGCATCGCGATCTTCATCGGTCTGTTGTTCGGCTACGTGCTGTCATGGATCTTCGACGTGGTCTTCGGCCAGATCACGGCACTGGACGCGGCTAGCGGCGAGATCACGACACACGACAGGGTGAACTGGGAGACGGTGCAGTCAGCCGACTGGATCGGCTTCCCCACGCACACGACCGACAGCCTGGTCGGCAACCAAACCCTCGAGGGAAACCTCGGGGCGGTCGGGTGGCACGCTCCGAGCTTCTCCATCACCTTCGTGCTGCTGGTGCTCCCTGCGGTCATCGCACTCGTCGCCGAGAACACCGGTCACGTCAAGGCGGTTGCCGCCATGACCCGTAGAGACCTCGATCCCGTCATGGGTCGTGCCATCGCCGCGGATGGTGTCGGCACCGTCCTGGCCACCTCGGTCGGTGGGTCGCCGACGACAACGTATGCCGAGAACATCGGTGTCATGGCCGCCACTCGGGTGTACTCCACGGCTGCGTACTACGTGGCCGCGGTCGTGGCCATCATCTTCGGCCTCTCGCCGAAGTTCGGCGCGCTGGTATCTGCTACTCCAGGCGGGGTGCTCGGCGGCATCACCGTCATCCTCTACGGCATGATCGGGCTGCTCGGTGCGAAGATCTGGATTGAGAACCGGGTGGACTTCGCCAACCCGGTCAACCTGGTCCCCGTAGCGGCAGGCATCATCATCGCGATCGGTGACACCTCGTTGAAGATCTCTGACGACTTTGTGCTGTCGGGGATCGCCCTGGGCACCATCGTCACGCTGGTGGCCTACCACCTCGCGAGAACCGTCGCGCCCGCTAACCTCAAGGATGACGGCGCTGTCATCGCCGCCGATCGCCAGGGCGTCCACCGCGAGGATGCAGGCAACACGGGGTGGGGCGCTCACCAGCGCAGGTCAGATTCGTCGGAGCCTCCAAACCGGCTCTGACAGAAGGGTGACGGCCGCCAGTGAAACCGGCACCTTTCGCCTACCTTCTGCCCAGCACCGTCGACGAAGCCGCCGAGATGCTGGCGGCGACGGGAGGCAAGGTCCTCGCGGGTGGGCAGAGTCTCATCCCCCTCATGTCGATGCGGCTCGCCGCACCCCCGGCGCTCGTCGACATCAACCGGGTGGGTGGGATCACCGACATCGAGGTCGGTGACGATGCCGTCCGGGTCGGCGCACTGGTGCGGCACGCCGCGTTGGAGGCACACGCCCCGGCATACGACGCCAACCCGCTGCTGCGCAGGGCGCTGCGCCACGTCGCGCACGCGACGATCCGCAACCGGGGAACCACGGTCGGCAGCATCGTGCACGCAGACCCGGCAGGCGAGATGCCAGCTGTTCTCCGGTTGCTCGGAGGTAGCGTCGAGGCGGTGAGCCAGGCGCGAGGACGACGAAGCATCGATGCGGCAGACTTCTTCGTCGGACCGCTCGAGTCCGCGCTGGGCGAGGACGAGATCGCTGTCGGCGTGGTTTTTCCCCGGCCTCCAGCCGGATCCGGATCGTCCTGGCTGGAGATCTCTCGACGTCGCGGCGACTATGCGCTGGTCGGCGTCGGTGCCGTCGTCACGCTTGACTCCGACCGCAACGTCATAGGGGCAGCGGTCAGTCTCATCAGTGTCGGCGCGACGCCCGTGCACGTCGACGTCGGGCACGTCGGTGCCGACTCGGCGTACGACGACGTCGACTGGTCGGGTGCGACGGAGCTGGTCGATGCCGCCATCAGCCCAGAGGCCGACATCCACGCCACCGCCGACTACCGGCGACACCTCGCCCAGGTGCTGACCCGCCGGGCGTTGGCCGAGGCGACGGCGGACGCGGCGCCGAGGGTGGCCGCATGACACCCGAGCCGCTGCACGAGGTGACGCTGACCGTCAACCACGTGCCGCACCAGCTGCGGCTGCCTGCACGCCGGCTGTTGTCCGATGCGCTGCGACACGACGTACGGCTGACCGGCACCCACGTCGGCTGCGAGCACGGCGTGTGCGGTGCGTGCACGGTGCTGCTCGACGGGCAGCCGATCAGGTCCTGTCTGATGTTCGCGGTCACCGCCGACGGGGCGTCGATCACGACGACCGAGGGGTGTCTCGAACCGGACGGCGAGCTCGGAGCCGTGCAGGAGGCATTCCACGACTGCCACGCGCTCCAGTGCGGTTTCTGTACTCCCGGCTTCATCACCACCATCACCGCCTACCTCGAGACACATCCGAACCCGTCGGAGCAGCAAGCGCGCGAGGCGATCGGTGGGAACCTGTGCCGCTGCACCGGTTACCAGAACATCGTCGCCGCGGTCCTGCGGGCCGCCGAGATCAAGCGGGAGCGAAGCGCCCCGTGACCACCAAGCTGTTCGGCCAGCGCATCCGCCGCGTCGAGGATCCCCGGCTGCTCAGCGGACGCGGTCGCTACCTCGACGACCTCGGCCACGACGCGCTCGCGGTGGCGTTCGTGCGCAGCCCCCACGCCCATGCCCGAGTGCTCGACATCGACGTGTCGGCAGCCCTCGAGGTGGAAGGGCTGGTGGCGATCTTCAGCTACGACGACCTCGACGGCAAGACATCGGAGCCGTTGCCGCTGCTGATCCCGCACCCGGCGCTGACGCACGGCAGGACGCCGTACGCGCTCGCCAAGGATGAGGTCAACCACGTCGGCGAGGCGATCGTGATGGTGGTGGCGTCCGACCGCTACGTCGCCGAGGACGTGGTCGGGCTGATCCGGGTCGACTACGAGCTCTTGCCGCCCGTCGTCGGCGTCGAGAGGGCCAGGGACGGTGGCGCGCTCGTGCACGACGACGTGCCGGGCAACGTGGCGGCCACGATGGTCCAGGAGGTTGGTGACGCGGCTGCGGCGATCGACGCCTCCCCCCGCCGACAACGGCTGCAGCTTTCGATCGAGCGCAGTGCCTCGATGCCGATGGAGGGCAAGGGCGTGCTGGCTCGCTGGGACGCCGACGACGAGTCGCTGCTCGTGCATACGTCCACCCAGACGTCGACGAGCGTGCGGCAGGCGATCGCCGCCAAGCTCTCGCTGCCCGTTGACCGCGTCGAGGTCGTGACTCCCGACGTGGGTGGCGGTTTCGGCGTCAAGATCGTGCATCCGTGGCCGGAGGAGATCTTGGTTCCGTGGGCGTCGGTCCGCCTCAATCGACCAGTGAAGTGGGTCGAGGATCGCCGCGAGCACTTCATCTCGTCCGCGCACGAGCGCGGGCAGCTGCACGACGTCACAGTCGGGTACGGCGACGACGGTCGCGTCACCGGCTTGTCGGTGCAGTTCTGGCACGACAACGGCGCCTACACGCCGTACGGGCTGATCGTCCCGATCATCACCTCGACCCAGCTGCTCGGCCCGTACAAGCCGACGGCCTATCGGGTGGAGTTCGCGAGCCTGTACACCAACACCGTCATGGTCACGCCGTACCGGGGCGCCGGGCGGCCGCAGGGCTGCTTCGTGATGGAACGTGTGATGGACGCGATCGCCGCCGATCTCGGGCTGGACCGTGCCCTGGTCCGGGAGCGGAACTTCATCCAGCCTGACGAGATGCCCTACGACCACGGGTTGACCTTTCAAGACGGCCGGCCGCTCATCTACGACTCAGGCGACTTCCCCGCGTCCTTGTCCAAGCTCAAGCAGCTGGTCGGCTGGGACGACTTCGCGAAGTACCGGGAGCGGGCGGCGGCCGAGGGTCGCCGCGTCGGCATCGGCCTGGCCTGCTACGTCGAAGGCACCGGCGTCGGACCGTACGAGGGCGGCCACATCCGGGTCGAGACCGACGGGTCGGTCGTGGTCTCGACCGGTCTGACCACACAGGGCCAGGGGCACCAGACGATGCTCGCGCAGATCGTGGCCGACGAGCTCGGCGTACCGATGGAAAGGGTGCGGGTGACGACAGGCGACACCCGCCGCTTCAAGTACGCCGTCGGCACCTTCGCCTCACGCACCGCGGTGATGTCCGGCAGCGCAGTGGCGTTGACAGCACGGAAGGTGCGCGCGAAGGCGTTGCGGATCGCTTCGAACGCGCTCGAGGCGGCGGTCGACGACCTCGAGATCGTCGACGGGCACGTGCAGGTCAAGGGTTCGCCGGGCAGCCAGGTCGACCTGGGTGCCGTCGCAGTGCTGTCCAACCCGCTGCGCTACGCCTTTGACGAGGCAGCGGCGCGCGCCACCCAGTTCGCGACACCCCACGACCCCGACCAGCCGCCCGTCGCCGCGGATGACGAGCCGGGCCTCGAGGGAAGTGGCTTCTTCTCGCCGACAAGGTCGACGTTCGCGAACGGCATGCACGCGGTGGTCGTCGAGACCGACCCCGACACCGCCGAGGTCAAGATCTTGCGCTACTGCGTCGTGCACGACTGCGGCACGATCATCAATCCGATGATCGTGGAGGGCCAGGTGCACGGGGGAGTGGCACAAGGTATCGGTGGCGCGCTGTTCGAGCGGATGGAGTACGACGAGTCGGGGCAGCTGCTCAACGCGTCCTACATGGACTTCTTGATGCCGTATGCCAGCGAGATCCCGCACATCGAGATCGACCACCTGGAGACACCCTCGCCATTGAACCCGCTCGGCGTCAAGGGTGCCGGTGAGGCCGGAGTCATCCCGGTGTCGGCAGCTATCGCGGCGGCCATCGAAGACGCCGAGGGCGTGGTCATCACCGCCATGCCGATCTCGCCCAGTGAGCTCTTCGACCTGCGACGAGCGCGTGAGCAGCGAGGAGAGGCTCGGTAAGCGTGTGTCATCTGCCGACGTACGTCGCAAGACGTGCGTTGGTGACGGTTGGAGCGTCTCGTGTACCGACGTGGGTAGCAAGGACGTGCGCTGGCCGCCTCACCGCTTGCGGGCAGGGGCTGGGGGAGGGGTCTCCCTGGCGCGTAGGTCGTCCTCCAGGTCCTGGTCTTCCTCGATCTTTCGCTTGACCCGGCCGAGACCGGGGATGGCACCGAGCATCTCGTTCAGCTCCTTCGAAACGTCCAGGAGATCCCTGAGGTCCGGCGCCACAGTTCCGAACGTGTCGAGGATCGGCACGATGTCGTCGCGGAGCTTGTTGACCAAGCCCGGGAGCAGATCAAGCATGGCGACTACCGCGGCGACCTCGTCGGGATGGGTGGTGTCCGCGATGCGTTCGAGCATCGGCTGGAGACGGAGCAGGGTCGGTTGGAACTGGTCCAGCTGCTGGAGCAGCGGTTCGGCGCGTTCGGTCAGGTTGGCTGTCCGGGCGACCACCGCTGTCGTCTGCTCGACAACGGCGTCGGCGCGCTGCTGGGTCTGCTCGATGCCAGCGACCACCGCCTGCACTCGTACCACGATCTGCTCTACCTCGGTCACGATGTGGCCGAGCCGAGGGACAAGCGACACCGCTTGCTCGATCGCGTCGAAGCCCTTGCCGGCGGCACCGATCAGGGACGAGGGGCCAGGAAAGGGCAACGGCATGCGGTTACCCTAAGCGCTGCCTGCGAGGTGTGCTGACGAGCGGTGCACCAATGTGGAAGCCGGGGCTGCCTGGAGGCGTACACCTCCGTCGGCACCGCCTTGGACCTTCTGGCGCAGCAGCACCCCGGGCCAGCTTCAGCGAGATCGTGGCTGCCGCGCACCAAGGTGACGTGACCGCCGCCCGGGTGATCGAGGACGCCGGTCGCCATCTGGGCTGGGGTTGTCGATGGTGGCGAACCTGATCAACCCGACCTGTGTAGTTATCGGCGGGGACATGGCGCAAGCGGGCGAGGTGCTCCTTCAGGCCGTGCGGGCGCGACTGCGGCGGCACGCTCTCGGGTCGGCCGGACCAGATCTCGTCGTCACGACGGCGATGCTGGTGGACCGCTCGTCGGTGGTCGGGGCGCTGCTGCTGGCGTCGGCCCGGACCGAGCTCGTGCTGCCGTCCCGGCCCTGACCAAGCCGGCGGCGTCAGCCCGTCCGGACCAGCAGTTGACAACG
>JACCVZ010000358.1 GCA_013697905.1 Nocardioidaceae bacterium | reverse complement strand
GCACGACAGCCTTGCCGAGGTGGCTCACGTCGAAGACGCCGACGCCGGCGCGGACCGCGGTGTGCTCCTTGACCGATCCGGTGTACTCGAGCGGCATCGACCAGCCGCCGAACGCGGCCAGCTTGGCGCCCAGCGCGACGTGACGAGCGTTCAGCGGGGAGGTGAGGAGGTCTGGGATGGTGTCGGCCATGACTGGCGAACCTATCGCAGCCAGGTAGAGTCGCGACGGATCCATCCCAGCAGACAGGACATCCTGTGACCGCCATCAGCTTGAGCTCCGCCAACGCCACGACTGTGAAAGCAGACGCGGTGGTGATCGGCATACACGGCATCGACAGCGAGCTGTCCCTCGCCGCCGGCGCAGAGCAGGTCGCCGCGGCGTATGGCAAGGGCTTCCTGCAGGCATTGCGGGATCTCGAGGTATCCCCCGAGCCGGGTTCAGTCGCCAAGATTCCCGGTGCGGGTGTGACGAGTGCGTCCGTTGTCGCGGTGGTCGGCCTCGGCCCGCAAGGTGAGCTCGACCTGGAGTCGCTTCGCCGCGCCTGCGGCGGTGCGGCCCGAGCGCTGGCCGGCAAGGGCACCGTCGCCTTGGCGCTGCCGGCGACGCACGACGACCACGTTCGCGCGGTCGCCGACGGTGCGCTCCTCGGCGCCTACGCCTTCGACCACTTCCTGGAGAAGAAGACCGAGCCGGTCGAGCAGTTCTTGATCCTCACCGACCTGGCCCGCAGCAAGTCCGCCAAGCAAACCGTCACCGACGCCGAGACGGTCGCCGCCGCCGTCCACTTCGCCCGCGACCTCGTCAACGCCCCACCCAACGACCTCTACCCCGAGTCCTTTGCGGAGCGGGTCAAGTCTCGTGCCAGGCGCTCGAAGGTCTCCATCTCCGTCACCGACGAGAAAACACTGGAAGCCAACGGTTACGGCGGCATTCTGGGAGTCGGGAAGGGCTCGGCTCGACCACCACGCCTGGTAAAATTGTCCTACAAACCCAACCGCCCGGTTGCACACATTGCCTTCGTGGGCAAGGGGATCACATTCGACTCAGGCGGCCTGTCGATCAAGCCGGCCAACGCGATGGTCACAATGAAAAGCGACATGGCCGGCGCCGCCGCGGTCTCGGCGGCCGTCTTCGCCATCGCCGACCTCGGGTTGCCGGTGCGGGTCACGGCGTACGCCTGCCTCGCCGAGAACATGCCCTCGGGCAAGGCCACCCGCCCCGGGGACGTGCTCACGATGTACGGCGGCAAGACGGTCGAGGTGCTCAACACCGACGCGGAAGGGCGACTGGTGCTCGCCGATGGCATCACCACCGCGGCTGACGAGAAGCCCGATCTGCTCGTCGACGTGGCCACCCTCACCGGTGCGTGCGTGGTCGCACTCGGCAACCATGTCACCGGAGTCTTCAGCAACGACGAGGACCTGCACCAGGAGCTGCCACAGATCGCGGAGCGCGGCGGAGAGCTGATGTGGCCGTTGCCCATCCCCGAGGACATCCAAGACAAGGTCCGGAGCAGCAAGATCGCTGACCTCAGCCAGCACAACCCCGAGCCATGGGGCGGCGCGTCGTACGCTGCTGGATTCCTGCGCGAGTTCGTGCCGGACGGCTTGACCTGGGCTCACCTCGACATCGCAGGCCCCGCCTTCAACGACGACAAGGCGACGGGCTACACCCCCAAGGGCGGAACCGGTGCGGCTGTCCGCACCCTGGTGCAGTTGGCGAGCGAGCGCAGCAGCTGACAGCCGCGAGAGACGGGCTCAGCGGGACTTGTTGCGGCGATTCCACTCCCGCATGCGGTCCGGGTAGCCCACCACTGCGGCGTCGTAGCTCGGGATGCGGTTGTCGTTCGCGAACGTGTGCGCCCAGTCGGCCGAGGGCACCCGTCGCCGCGTCCACTCACCGTCGATGGCGACCAGCAGCAGGGTCGTGTCGCTGACGGCGGTTCTTGGCTCGACGAACCCCTCGATCCCCCTGCGGTCCGCGATCCACTCCTTGAGGTACGCCGAGTCGGCCGAGTCCGCGGCCCGCAAGGTCCCGGGCTTGGCCTTGCGCCGCTTGAAGAACGCCATCGGTGCCGCCTCTCCATCAGTCGCCCCAGTATTGCCCACCGATTCAAGTGCGCAGTCGTTCACCGGGTGTGCGCTGAACCTCCGTTCACCTGCCGGACCCCGCCGGTGACCAGGGTGCGAGGATGACCGAGGTCGTGAGTAGGCAAGGCGGGAGGCATTGGTGGCGCAGGCTGTGCAGACGTTCGACCTGGTCGTTCTGGGGGGCGGCAGCGGCGGGTACGCCTGCGCGCTCCGGGCCGCCGAGCTTGGGCTATCGGTGGCACTGGTCGAGGAGGCCAAGCTCGGAGGCACGTGCCTGCACCGGGGCTGCATCCCGACCAAGGCGCTTCTGCACGCCGGCGAAGTTGCCGATGCCGTGCGCGACTCCGCACAGTTCGGCGTCGATGCATCGTTCGAGCAAGTCGACCTTCGTAGGGTCAACTCCTACAAGGACGGCGTCGTCAGCCGGCTCTACCAGGGCCTGCAAGGACTCGTCAAAGGCCGCGGTATCACCGTGGTCCAAGGTCACGGCACGTTGGTGGCTCCGACCACGGTCGAAGTCGGCGGTGTCCGCTACGAGGGCAGCCATGCGGTGCTTGCGTCGGGCTCGGTCACCAAGTCGCTCCCCGGCCTCGAGCTCGACGGTGAACGCGTCGTGTCCAGCTGGGAGGCGATGCAGATCGAGCAGGTGCCCGGTCATGCGATCGTGCTGGGTGGCGGCGTCATCGGGGTCGAGTTCGCCTCGGCCTGGCGCTCGTTCGGAGCCGAGGTGACCATCATCGAAGCCCTTCCGCGGCTGGTAGCTGCCGAAGACGTCGCGTGCTCGAAGGTGGTCGAACGCGTCTTCCGCAAGCGTGGCATCGCCTTCAAGACGAGCACAGCGTTCTCGTCCGTCGAACGCACCGACAGCGGGGTGCGCGTCACCGTGGAGTCGGGAGACACCTACGACGCCGACCTGCTGCTGGTCGCGGTCGGGCGCGGCCCCAACAGTGCCGGACTCGGCTACGAGGACCAGGGCATTGAGATGGACCGCGGGTTCGTGCTCACGAACGAACGGCTGCAGACCAACGTTTCCAGTGTCTTCGCCGTCGGCGACCTGGTTCCAGGCATGCAGCTCGCCCACCGCGGCTTCCAGCACGGCATCTTCGTGGCTGAAGACATCGCCGGTCTCGACCCGGCCCCGATCAACGAGAGTGGCATCCCGCGTGTGACGTACTGCGATCCAGAGGTCGCGTCGGTCGGACTCAGCGAGGAGAAGGCGAGGGAGAGGTACGGCGACGACTCTGTCGAGTCGCTCACCTACGATCTCGGCGGCAACGGCAAGAGCCAGATCCTCAAGACTCAAGGGTTTGTGAAGCTCGTCCGCCAGAAGGACGGCCCCGTGGTCGGCGTCCACATGGTGGGGGCGAGAGTCGGCGAGCTCATCGGTGAGGCGCAGCTGATCTGTAACTGGGAAGCGTTCCCCGACGACGTCGCCCCCTTGGTCCACATGCACCCGACCCAGAACGAGGCGTTGGGTGAAGCGCACCTGGCGTTGGCCGGCAAGCCGCTGCACGCGCACTCCTGAGAAATCATCGTAGGCTGAGCCAACGACGCACGTGACCTCCTGACCGGACGACGAAGACAAGAGGAACTTGACCGACATGGCGACTGAGGTAAAACTTCCCGCACTCGGCGAGAGCGTCACCGAGGGCACGGTCACCCAGTGGCTGAAATCCGTGGGAGACGAGGTCGCCGTCGACGAGGCGCTGCTCGAGGTCTCCACCGACAAGGTCGACACCGAGATCCCCTCGCCCGTCG
>JACCVZ010000315.1 GCA_013697905.1 Nocardioidaceae bacterium | reverse complement strand
CCGCCCGTCCGGGCGCAACCACGCCCACCTGCACGGACGCTGCGCCCCAGGCACCCCGCTCCCCGCACAACGTCCGCCCGAACGGGCGCAACCAGGCCCACCTGCACGGACGCTGCGCTCCGGGCTCAGGCTGCCGTCGTACGGCGAGCCCAACCGTGGTGCCGCAACAGCTGTTCGACCTGCTCCATGAACTGGTCGGCGGCGACCCGCAGCCCCAGCACCGGGATCCGCAGCACCTTGTCGTGGTCGATGGTCAGCCAGTTCTGTCGCAGGCTGTCGGCGACAGCCACGCCGGGCAGCAAGTGCTGCATACCCTCGATCTCGACCACCACGCCGAACCTCTCCCAGTACGCGTCGACGCTCACGCGCCCGCTCGGGAGCGTGCGACGTACCTGCCGGTCGGGCTCCGGCAGACCCCTGCTGCGGCACATGCGTGCGAAGTCCAACTCGCCCATGGACTGCACGCCACTGGAGATGTCAGCGAGCACGCCGGCGAGGAAGCGCCGGCGTCGATCCCGTCTCACGAGCGCAAACGCCTGCTGGAGAGCCTCCGGAGTGGTCAGGCGCTGCTGCACCGCCAGGATCAGGACCAGGGCGGCCTGTCGGGTCGTCACCGCCCACAGCGCCGCCCGGATAGCGGCAACCTCTGGTCGCACGCGCGGTGGGTTGGTCGCCAGGACGTCGTCGTCTCGGCGCCGCCGCGTCTCGTGGATGCGCACCCCGCGAGAGTGTCGATATGTCGCGCTCTTCGAGACCGAGACGTGGATGACGGCCGAGTCGAAGTGCTCGAGGCCGGCCGCCACCAGAGCACTGACCCCGTCCAGCGCCGCATCCGCCCCGGTCTCATAGACAGCACGGCGCATCCGGGCACCCTCATCGAGGTCACCGGTGTGCACTGCAACGGTCTGCCGGCCCCAACTGCGCCATCGCCGAGCACGCAGCTCCGCCTTCACCTGGAACCGGGTGACTCCCATGGCGTAGAGCTGACGACGGTGGACGACGCCGTCTTGACCGGCAGCCAGTCGCCGTACCCTGGACCAGCGAGCCTGCCGCTGCCTGCGAGTCGTCATGAGCACAGGCTGGTGCACATCAGGCGGCGTCAGGACCCGGCGAGCTCCTGCTGTGGACGAACAGAGGGCGGACGTCCAGGCGTGGATGAACGCCGGCTATTCGGGTGAGCACGCCACAACGTCCGCCCAGAAGGGCGCAATCGCGCACCGACGGGCGGACGAAGGAGGCGGGCCGTCGCGTACGTCGACCGGGCGCGTCTCAGTCGGCGTCGCTGGCGCCCCACGCCATGGAGAACACCTGGAACCCCGCCCCGAACGTGCATCCGAGCCGGCTCCCCACCTGGCGGGCGAAACCCTCCAGGAACTCCGCGGGGTCGAAGCCCTCCCAGCCGAGGCCGTCGATGTAGGCCTGATGCGCGCGCAGGGAGTCGACGCCGCGTTGGAAGGTGGCGGTGGTGTCGACGCCATGCTGACCCTGCCACGCAGCCGCCGCCCAGACCTGACGGACACCGCCCCACGGCTCGAGCCCGTCGCCGAGCTGGTCGGAGAAGATCCACCGGTTCCCGGCGTCGCGGACGGCGTCCAGGGTGGCGCGGCCGACCGCGATGTGGTCGGCTTGGTTGAGCGGGCCGTCGTCGCCCCACCGCGCGTCGAAGTTGTTGGTGATGACGATCTCCGGCCGGTGGCGGCGTACGACCGCCGTGATCACCCGCCGCAGCGCGACGCCGTACTCGAGGACTCCGTCAGGTTCTCCGAGAAACTCCACCGCGTCGACGCCGACGATGCGGCAGGACTCCCACTGCTCCGCCTCGCGGACCGAGCGCGCCTGGTCAGGCGCCATCGAGTCGATGCCCGCCTCGCCGCTGGTCACCATCGCGTAGGCCACCTGCTTGCCCTGGTCCGTCCACCGAGCCACCGCCGCAGCAGAGCCGAACTCCATGTCGTCGGGATGGGCGACGACCACGAGCGCACGTTGCCAGTCTTCGTTCAGCGGCTTGAGGCTCGGCTCCGGTGTCATGCACCCACCTTCGAGCACGCGGGCTTTGGCGGCAACCGCACGTCGCGGAGAATAGGAGCCCCCCTCGCCCTCAATCGAGGAGCTCCGTGTCCGACTCCGCCATCGCCAGAGCGCAGACCCCGCGCGGAGAGGTCCTGCTCCGGCGCCGCACCGGCGACGGCAGGCTCGAGCTGCGGGTCAACGGCGTCTTCGTCATGGACACGCTCGAGACATCGACGGAACGCTTGCTAGCCACGCTCGCCCTCGAGGAGCTGCGAGCTTCGCGCGGCCCCATCGGCCCGGGTTCGCTGCGGGTCCTCGTCGGTGGACTGGGGC
>JACCVZ010000303.1 GCA_013697905.1 Nocardioidaceae bacterium | reverse complement strand
CTGCGTCGCCGTGACCATCTCGCCGAGGGCGAACAGCACCTGCACGAGCGAGGCCGCATCGACGCCTACCTTCTCGGCGAAGTCGGTCAGCGAGGCGCCGCGCGACAGTCGGACGGTCTCACCCTCGCCCTTACGGACGCGGACGCCGCCTACCGACGGTGCCTGCATCTGCTCGTACTCCTGGCGACGCGCCCGCTTCGATTTGCGCCCGCGGCGTGACGGACCGCCCGGGCGTCCGAAGGCGCCCTGCGTCTGTCCGCGCTGGTTGCGTCCGACGGGACGGCCTCCGCTCGCCGGCAAGCCACCACTGGGTGCACCGCTGGGACCACCGCTGTAACCGCCGCGGCCACCGCGGGCCGGGGCGCCGGTGCCACCGCGGGCGCCACCGGGACCACTTCCGGGTCCACCGCGGGCGCCAGGTGCGGGACGGCTGCGACCACCCGGACCGCTCGGAGACATCCGGTCAGACTGCTTGGGCATCATGGCCGGGTTGGGGCGCGGCGCGCCTGGCACACTGCCGGGCCGGGTGCTGCGGACGTCACCTGCACCTGGGCCTGGACGGTCAGTGCGTCCGGCCGGGGGGCGAGGCGGCATCTGTCCGGAGCCTGAGCGCTGCATTCCCTGCGTGGACGAGAACGGGTTGTTCCCAGGACGGGGCGCGCCGGGCCGGGGACCGGGGCGTGCCGCAGTCGAGGGGGCAGCCGAGGCAGCCGGCGTCGCTGGCTGTAAGGGCATCAGCCCGCCGTCGTGCCGGGCAACGGTTTCGACGACCGGGGCCGACTCGACGGGCGGCACGGTCTCGACGACCGGCACCGACTCGACGGACGGCGCGGTCGGGCGGATCTCCGGCTCGACCCGCTCAGTGATCGCAGGCGAGCCGTGCGATGTCTCAGTCCCGGCCGGCATCTCCACGACGTCATCGGTGGTCTTCTTGGCCGGGGCCTTCTTGGCGGCCTTCTTCGCTGCCTTCGCGGCGGTTTCGGCCCGCCATGTCTCACCGTGCGCCGTGGTGAGTTTGGCGACCACGGGTGGTTCGATCGTCGACGAAGGAGACTTGACGTACTCCCCCATATCGTTGAGTGCCGCAAGGACGACCTTGCTGGTCACTCCGAACTCTTTGGCGAGCTCGTGGACTCTGGCTTTCGCGGCTTTGGCCACAATTCTCCTTCTCGGGCGGTCCGGACCCCGAGCAGGGTTCAGACCGTTAGTTGTCGGGCGTGCTCATCGCATGAGTCTCATCGAGATGTCATGAGCAACTGCTCCACTCTCTTGTCGGTCGATCGGCGGTCGCAAGGCTGCGACCTGCTAGCCCCCGGGTGGGGACGGGCAGTGTGTCTCGACCCAGCTCCGCAGCGCACTGATGTCAGCCGGCCCGTCGAGCCGCAGGGCTCGCGTGATCGCTCGTCGACGCTCAGCTTGGTCGAGACACCTGGGCGAGGGGTGCAGGTGCGCACCTCGCCCCGGTGTCCTGCCGCGCTCGTCGGGGACGACGGCTCGTGGTGAGTCGTCTCCCACCGCGACGATCCGCAACAGGTCGGACTTCGTCGCGCGCTCCCGGCAGCCCACACACGTGCGGACAGGGAGCACCCGACTCATCGGGTCAAGTCTACCGGTTCGGGCGCGTCGGCCGCGAACTCGTTACTCCGCCGGCGGCTGGTGGGGCTGCTCGGCCGCGTCGACCTCGGGGTCGGGGGCCTCGTCGGAGCGGATGTCGATGCGCCAGCCGGTCATCCGCGCCGCCAGCCGGGCATTTTGGCCTTCCTTGCCGATGGCGAGCGAAAGCTGGTAGTCCGGGACGACCACGCGCGCCGACCGTGATGTCTCGTCGACTATCTCGACGGCGGTGACCTGGGCCGGGGACAGGGCATACCCGATCATCTCGGCCGGGTCTTCGGACCAGTCCACGATGTCGATCTTCTCGCCGTGCAGCTCGCCCATCACGTTGCGGACCCGCTGGCCCATCGGCCCGATGCAGGCGCCCTTGGGGTTGACGCCCTCCACTGTGGTGTGAACAGCGATCTTGGTGCGGTGTCCGGCCTCCCGGGCGATCCCGGCGATCTGCACGGTCCCGTCGGCGATCTCGGGCACCTCTAGGGCGAACAGCTTCTTGACGAGGTTGGGGTGCGAGCGTGACAGCATCACCTGCGGACCCTTGGGGCCTTTGCGAACCGTGACCACCAGGCAGCGGATCCGCTGACCGTGGTCATAGCGCTCTCCCGGCACCCGCTCCGCCGACGGCAGGATGGCCTCGATCTTTCCGAGGTCGACGAAGACCATGTCGGGATCGCGGCCTTGCTGGACAACCCCCGATACGACGTCACCTTCCTTGCCAGAGAACTCCCCGAACCTGGCATCGTCCTCGGCGTCACGGAGCCGTTGCAGGATCACCTGCTTCGCTGTCGTTGCGGCGATGCGCCCGAACCCCGCCGGGGTGTCGTCGAACTCGCGGACGAGCTCACCGGTCTCGTCGCGCTCGTGGGCCATCACTATGACGTGGCCGGACTTGCGGTCAAGCTCGACCCTGGCGTCCTCGTACGCTCCGGGAGTGCGGTGGTAGGCCACCAGCAGCGCTTGTTCGATCGCGTCGACGAGCACCTCGAACGAGATCTCCTTCTCGTACACCATCGAGCGCAGGACCGTCATGTCGATATCCACCTGGCGTCACCTCTTCCCCGTCTGGTTTGGCCGGTTGAACTCCACTTGGATCCGGGCAGCCGTGATGTCGTCGTAGGCCACCTCGTGAGTGCCGGCGTCGGTCTCGACCTGCGCAGCGGTGTCGTCGCAGCTGCGGATCCGGCCGGTGAAGTCGGCGCCTTCTCGAGGCACGACCTTGACCAGCCGGTCGATGTTGCGTCGCCAGTGTCGCGGGGCGGTGAGCGGACGGTCGATGCCGGGTGACGTGACCTCGAGCGTGTAGGGCTCTTCGCCAAGGACTTCAGTCGAATCGAGCACGTCGCTGACAAGGCGGGTGGCGTCCGCGATGCCATCCAGGCTCACCCCGTCTTCGGTGTCGACGAGCACGCGTACGAGGCTGCGGCGGCCGGCTTGGGAGACCTCGACGCCTTCGAGGTCGTACCCACGAGTCGCCAACGGCTCGCTCAACACGCCGAGGAGCTCTTGTCGTTGGCTGCGCCCGGTCATCGCAGCTGCCCTCCTCGCTGTTGTGTTGTCGCCTCGCGACACCAGCCTAATGCCTGCCCGTGCCAGGGGCGCGAGCCATCGGCGCGCGCGCGACCGTGACGCTTCACGCCATGGCCGGACGTGTTCGGCCCACGACGTCGGCGGATCTTCTGCCACCAGCCAGCGGGCGGCAAGGGTCCGGTACGGTCGCACGGGTGGGAGCTGACGCGGGGTTGAGCCGACGCTCGCTGCTCCGCGGTGCCGTCGTGGTGACTGCCGCCAGCATGACAGCCTGTACTCAGCAAGCGGCGCCCCCGCCCGAGGTTCGCACCGTCACCAGCGGCGCCACACCAGCCCCGCCCGATGACGACGACGTGAGCATCGTGGTGGCTGCGATCGGCGACGAAGAGCGACTGCAGGGGTACTGCGCTGCCGTCATCCGCCGGCACCCGTCCAGCGGTGACGCCGTGCGGCCACTGCAGGCTCGCCAGCGCGCCCACGTCGCGGGACTACGCGCCATCCTCTCCGACGACGACCCCGCGCCGACGACCCGCCGTACCCGGGCACCGGCCGACGCTCAGCGCGCGCTGGCGTCTTTGGTGGCTCGCGTCACCCAGGCCCGCGATGCCCGCTTCGACGACTGTCTGACGGCCACGTCCGGGCTGCTCGCGAGCAGGCTGGCATCGATGGCGGCCTCACACGCCGCGTCCGCCGACCTGCTCGGCGTCGGGCAAGCTGGCCGATGACGCCCGCCGACTCGTTGCAGACCTGCCTCGCCGCCGAGCACGCCACGCTCTACGGGTACGGCGTGCTAGGTGGCCGCCTTGCTGCTGCGGCACCCGGGTCGAGCTCGCAGGTGCTGGCCGCCACCGCCTACGTCGAGCACCGCGACCTGCGCGACCGCCTCATCGCAGAGATCCGCGGACTCGACGCGGAGCCAGTCGTGGCCGAGGTGTCCTACGCCACCCCTTTCGCGATCGAAGGCATCGACGACTGCCGACGGCTCGCCCGCCTGCTCGAGGGGCGATGCAGGGCGGCGTACGCCGACGCGGTGGCCGAGACGCTCGACGACATCAGGGCGCTGGTTGCGCGCGCGCTGCGGGACTCAGCCGTGCGGGGCACGCGCTGGGGGGCGCCGGTGACGGCGTTCCCAGGCATCGACGATCGGTGACGCACGAAACGGCGGCCGCAGGACTGCTGCGGCC
>JACCVZ010000292.1 GCA_013697905.1 Nocardioidaceae bacterium | reverse complement strand
GACCTGCTCCTCGTTGTAGCAGGGAACCACGACGGACAGCTCGAGCGGTGGCATGTCCGACACACGTCCTCCCCGACTGGTCGACGGGCCCGCGGTTGCCCTGGTGATGCCCAGCTGTTGGCTTGGCATCCGGGTGAAATCCCGGCATGAGTCTAGTCGACCGGCCGGGGATCGACGGCGAGTGACGGGCCAGGCGAAAGCCGTCGTGGAGGCGCGGCCGTCGCCTCAGAACGCCGGGTGCGGCGCCCCGACTACGCTGTCTCGGCATGGAACCCACCGGTCCTCGCGCCGGCGCCGCCCGCGCTGACGCAGCGGCTGTCACCGAGCTGGCTCGGCTCCGCGACAGCATTGACAACCTCGACGCCGCGTTGGTGCACGTGCTGGCGGAGCGATTCAAGTGCACGCAGCAGGTCGGGCTGCTCAAAGCGGAGAACGCGATGCCGCCGGCCGACCCGGAGCGCGAGGCCCGTCAGATCGAACGGCTCCGCCAGCTCGCGGCCGAGGCGAAGCTCGACCCGGAGTTCGCCGAGAAGTTTCTGACCTTCGTCATCGCCGAGGTGCTGCGTCACCACGAGGCGATTGCCAGCGCCTGACGCGGGGGACGTGCCACCTCTAGACCTGTCCGGCGCGATACGTCTCGAGCTGCTTGCGGGCGGACGCCTGCGCGCGCGCGTGCAGGAATGACGTACGCCCGAGCAACTTGCCCGGGAGTCCGAGGGCCTGGCCGGCCCAGCGCGGCCAGTCGAACACGTCGACGTGACGCGAGATGCGTCTGTCGGTGAAGGCGAACGTTGCATCGATGACGTTGTGCACGGGATGCCCGTTGAACGTGTAGTAGGCCTCCCAGTGAGCGGCGCCGGTCTGGTCATCGGCCCGGATGTCGCGGTACTCGGCTCGCAGGTCGGTCGCCCGTCCGAGCAGCATCCGCCACATGTCGCGAACCTCGTCGGCCGTGAGCTGACCGAAAGCCGGGTCCTCGAAGGCGGCATCGTCGGTGTAGCTGCCGGCCATCGTCTCCGCGTCGTAGGCGTTGAAGGCCGTGTAGAAGCGGTCGATCAGCTCAGCGTTGGGGTGCACGACGTCAGGAGCCTTTCCCGTCGTTGTCACCCTTCTCCGCGCCAGCGTCGTCACCGTCCGAGGTGTCGCTCGAAGAGGACTGGTCTTTTGCGGTCTGGTCAGACGGCGAGTCTCCGCTCGGTCTTTCGCTCGTGGTTTCGTCATCGTCCGACACGTCGTCGGAGTCAGACTTCTTTGGCTCGGTGTCGTCTGGCTCATCGGACTGGTCGCCTGGCGAGCCCGACTGCTCATCCTCGGAGCCGCTGGTTTCAGCCTCGACCTCGAGCTGGCTGCGCCGGCAGCCTGGCAGTTCAACCGGAATCGCGTCGGCGAGCACACTGTGCACCACCTGCCCGAACGGCACGTCGGCCGCGGAGTCGAAGGGGAAGTCGTCCTCGGAGGTCCAGGCTTTCCGCATCCGTTCGTAAGCGGCCTCGCGCATCGCGTTCTCGTCCTCGACAAAGAGGTCGACGGACATCTTGACGTGGATCCGGTCTGCCATCAGCTGCCTCCAAGTCGTTCCCCCGCGGCGCGGGTGGTCGTCTCGCAGGCTACGCCCTCGGCGGCTGACGCGGCCGTTGGCAGCCTCGGGCAAGATGGCGGCTATGAGCTTTGACGTGAACCGTGTCCGCGAGTCCTTCCCGGCGCTCAAGCAAGGTGTGGCCCACTTCGACGGACCAGGTGGCTCGCAGGTGCCCAGCGAGGTCGCCCGCGCCGTCGCCGACACGATGACGTCCGGCATCTCGAACCGCGGCAACGTCACACTCGCTGAGCAGCGTGCCGAGGACGTCGTGGTCGGTGGACGGGCGGCGGTCGCCGACCTGCTCGGTTGCGAGCCTGCAGGTGTCGTGTTCGGCCGGTCGATGACCCAGTTGACGTACGACATCGCACGGGCACTGGCCAAGCAGTGGCGCGAGGGCGACGAGGTCGTCGTGACCCGCCTCGACCATGACGCCAACATCCGGCCGTGGGTGCAGGCCGCAACCGCCGTCGGAGCCACGGTGCGCTGGGCCGACTTCGACCGTGAGACGGCGGAGCTGCCCGTCACCGCGGTCAGCCGACTGCTCAGCGCCCAGACCAAGGTCGTCGCCGTCACCGGCGCGTCGAACCTTCTCGGCACCCGGCCTGACGTCCCGGCCATCGTCGAGGCGGCCCACGCCGCGGGGGCGTTGGTGTTCGTCGACGGGGTCCACCTCACACCGCACGCGGCGGTCGACGTCGGCGACCTGGGCGCCGACTTCTTCGCGTGCTCGCCGTACAAGTTCTTCGGACCGCACCATGGTGTCGCCGTGGCGCCACCGTCGGTCTGGGAGCAGGTCGAGCCCGACAAGCTGTTGCCGTCGAGCAACGCAGTGCCCGAGCGGTTCGAGCTCGGCACGTTGCCGTACGAGCTGATCGCGGGCACCGCGGCGGCAGTCGACTTCATCGCCGACTTTGTGCCGGCGGCCGGGTCGCGGCGCGAACGGGTGGTGGCGTCGATGAGGGCGCTCGAAGCGCACGAGGACCGGCTCTTCCAGCGGTTACTCACGGGCCTCGCCGCGCTGCCCGGCGTGACCCTGCACGGGCGAGCGCAACGGCGTACGCCGACGGCGCTCTTCTCCGTCGACGGCCACCGCCCGCACGAGGTCTATCAGCACCTGGCTTCGAGGGCGGTCAACGCGCCATCGAGCAGCTTCTACGCGATCGAGGCGGCGCGGTGGGTCGGCCTCGGAGACGAGGGTGCCGTGCGGGCCGGGCTGGCGCCGTACACCAACGACGACGACGTCGACCGGTTGGTGGCGGGGGTCGCGGAGATCTGCAAGTGAGCCGCCGGGTGCTGGTGACCGGTGCGTCGCGCGGGATCGGTCGAGCCATCGCGTGGGCATTCGCGGAACGGGGTGACAGGTTGGCGGTGCACTATGGGCAGTCGCGCGACCTAGCTCGCGACGTCGTCGGCGCGTTGCCGGGGAGCGGACACGTCGTCGTGCAGGCCGACATGGCAGATGCCGAGGCGGTGAAAGCTGCCGTCGACGAAGCCGCCGATCACCTTGGTGGGCTGGACGTGCTCGTCAACAACGCCGGTGTCTTTCACGCGCATCCGCCGATGCAGACGTCGTACGCCGACTGGCAGGCCGCCTGGTCGCAGACGCTGGCGACCAACCTCGTCGGTGCTGCGAATGCGACGTTCTGCGCAGTGCCCCATCTTGTCGCCGCTGGGGGCGGCGCGGTCGTCAACGTGTCGAGCCGCGGCGCCTTCCGTGGCGAGCCGAACTGCCCGGCGTACGGAGCCTCGAAGGCGGGCATGAACGCGTTCGGTCAGTCGATGGCGATGGCGCTGGCGCCGCACGGCATCGCGGTCGCCACCGTGGCGCCGGGCTTCGTGCAGACGGAGATGGCCCGCGAAGTGTTGGACGGTCCGGCCGGCGACGCCGTACGGAACCAGTCGCCGCTGGGCCGGGTGGCCCTGCCGGAGGAGGTCGCGGCGGCCGTGCTGTGGTTGGCGTCGCCGGAGGCCCGGTTCTCCACCGGCACGATCATCGACGTCAACGGCGCGTCCTACCTGCGCAGCTAGCGCAGACCTGTGGGCGAAGGGATGGCAATGACGTTGGAGAGCTCAGGGGAGCGTTACGTAATGAGCGAGGAACGTCTGTGCGGAAGCGGTGTCGAGACGGTAGTCCACGTTTGTCGAGCGGCATACGGCATCGCCCGTGATCGTGACGGCGGCCACGATGTCGGTGTCGCCCAGGAAGTTCGGCCCGCCCGAGTCGCCGTAACAGGTGCCGCCGTTCCCGGTCGATGGGTTCATCGAGATGCGCAACCACGACTTGTTCGTGGCGTTCAGCGTCCCGGTAGCCACCATCCGCACGTCATTGTAGAGGAACCTGTGGCCACCTGGCCCACGGGTTACTTCATACGCGCCGTAACCGACGGACGTGAATGTCTGCTTTTTCGGAAGGTCTGACAGCGAGTCAGCCGCTGGCAACGATGCTGGAGTGATGCCTGCAATCGGCTTGGCAAGGACGACGACGGCGATGTCGTGGGGATTGCTCTGACGCTGGCTGTAGAGCGGATCAGCGTGGAAGACTCCGCGGTAGATCCTGTCGCCCTTCTGATACGCGGTGGCGAACGTTATCGCTACCCGCTCACCATCTTCGGCGCAGTGAGCCGCTGTCAAGAACACTGTTGGTGAGATCAGCGTGCCCGAGCAGTACAGCCAGGTGCCATCGGAGTACTGCGTCGGTGAGACGAGCCCGCCGACGTTGGGATGGCGGTTGCCGTCAACCCTCCCGTTGGTGATGCCGGCGGCCGGCAGGGCAGTGAGGAGCGCCGCCACCAGCGTGGCGGCGAGGACGAGACGTCGCATACGAATCCCATTTCCGGTCGGGAGAGGCCTCATCGTACAGCGGGCATTCTGGCTAGATGGCACATGCAGCCGATATCTCCCCGACTGCTCACGCCGATGCTCCGCGGCCTTACCTCCCGCCGCGTGGGCCCCGAGAGCGATAGGCGTGGCACCGAGCACGAACCGGTTCCCTGTTCGCTCCCTGGAACTCACGTTGAGGTTCTTTCGACGTAGGACATGACTCCCGAGGTGTCCGGAGACGACAGGTTGAGTCACAGCGATGCGTCACCGATGCGCCCGACTCCTTCGTCGCTGCTCCATGACGCGGACGGCGCTCCTCTCCCGGTTGTCCCTGCTGCCGTGAGGTGCTGTGCAGAACTGTCATAAACCGGGCGTTCCTTGCCTTTTCGGCCTTTGACCATGTGCCCGACGCCGGTTGCGGGTTCGTCATGGAGTGCTGCTAGCTGAGTCTTCACTCCTGTAAGCCCGGCCGGACGCCACAGCGTTCGGGCAACCCGAGACAACGAGCGAAAGGCACGAGAATGAATCGCAACGCACGCACGGCCATGGCATCACTGTTCGCAGGAGCCATCGTCCTGACCGGCACGGCCGCTCCCGCAAGTGCGGCCACGCAGACGCAGGATGGTCTGATCAACGTGGCGGTGGGCGACGTCACCATCGTGGACGCCGTCGACATTGGGGTCGCTGCTCAGATCGCCGCGCAGATCTGCGGTGTCAAGGTGGGGCCGGTCGCTGTGCTGGGTCGGGCGGTGGACCGCAGCGGCGCCAGCCGTACGGTCTGTACGACCGACCAGGGACCGGTCACCCTGACCCAGAACTGACGGGCCTCGTCGCTGGGCCGCACTGCCGCTCACGCAGGTGCGTGGTGGTGCGGCCCCAGCGGTCGTCTTAGTGCTGCGAGCAAGACCCGGGGTCGCCGACCATGCTCCACGCGCTCGTGTGGAGCGTCGAGCTGGTCGTCGAATTGCCGGACACACCTCTTATTCATCAAGGCGCCGTCCTCGGCGGCCGAGCTTTCAGCGCCAGCCGCTGCACAGTGCACCTCAACAGACTGGAACTGGTCTCGCTCCCGCATTTCTGACTGGCCCTGCGTTTGGCCGCTGCTGGCAACCTCAACGGCGTAGTGAATGCGTAAGTCGGCCTCCGGCGATGCCCGTAGCTTCGTCCGCCACGCTTCAAACCGGACCGTCTCGGGAATTCGCGGGCCCGGGTGTCGGAGGCACGTTCCATGCGGACCAGGTCGAAATTTCACGTGTTCGGGGCGAACGCCACTCTTTCCGCAGGCGTACCCCCGACGGCATCCCGAGGTCTTCCCAGACCGCGGGCAGGTCCTCGTTATCGAGCAGATCGGGCAGCACCGAGCCCGTGGGGTCATCATCGACGTCGCGCCTCAACAAGCTTGTAAGTTGGACGGCTGCTGTGGCGTCGATCGGCCAAGCGGGTCTGCACTTTTGCGACCTGCGGCATACGGGAACATGCTGGCGGCTGGTAGCAAGGTCTCCCGCGAGACCTGATGGCTCGGGGACACGACTCGATGGCCGCTGTGCTCATCTATCAGCACGCGAGCCGCGAAGCCGACGAACTGATCGCGGCCCACGGAGTTGCAGATGGCGGCCACATCACGGGTCGACGGCGATGGAAAGCGGCGGGGGCGTTGTGGGGCAAACGGGCGATGGCGCGTGAATGCACGCGGGCTCAATGGGCAGTATCGCTGACCGATGCACGGCCGAGGAGATGTGCCGATGGACTGGCGCTTGTCTACGAGCGGGTGACGAGAATCGAACTCGCACTGTCAGCTTGGGAAGCTGATGTTCTACCATTGAACTACACCCGCGCGACGTCCCGGCGTACACCGAGACGAGCGGGATCGATACTAACCTCCCCCTCCTGGCCAGGCCATTCGGCTGACTCCAGGCGCCCGCGAGCGCGTGGATAGGCTCCGCGGATGGCCATTTTGCTGTCGCTTCTGTCGAGCCTGATGTGGGGGACCTCGGACTTCATCGGAGGCTTGGTCAGCAAGCGGCGACCGGCCATGGTGGTGGTCGGCTGGAGTGCCACCCTCGGGTTCTGCATGGCCTCGGTCGCGGTCGCCGCCACCGAAGGCTGGCATGGCTCATATGCCTGGCTGCCGTGGGGGATCGGCGCAGGAGCCAGTGGCGCCATGGGCCTGGCCTGCTACTACGCGGCGCTGGCGTCCGGGACGATGGGCGTCGTCGCCCCGGTGACGTCGCTAGGGGTGGTCGTGCCCATCGTGATCGGCTGGGCATCGGGCGAGAATCCCGAGCGCGTGGTGTGGGCGGGGATCCTGGTGGCCCTCGTCGGCATCGTGCTCACGAGCGGCCCGGAGCTCAGCGGGGGAGCCTCCACGCGCCCCGTCCTGATCGCCGCGTTGGCAGGGCTGCTCTTCGGGGTCTTCTTCATCTGTATGAATGCCGGCGCCGAGGTCAGTCCGCTGCTGACGCTCTGGGCCATGCGCGCCAGCGTCACGGTGGCATTCGTCGTCGCGGCATGTGCGTGGCGCACGACGGGTGGGCTAGCTGGCCTGGACTTCGTGTGGGTGGTGCTGATCGCGGCCGGTGACCTGAGCGCGAACCTGATGTTCGCGGTTGCCTCGACCAAGGGGTTCATCAGCATCACCAGCGTGCTCAGCTCACTATTCCCGGTGGTGACGGTTCTGCTGGCTCGCGTCGTGCTGCGCGAGAGCCTCAGGCTCGTTCAGGTGGTCGGCGTCGCCGTGACCATGGTGGGGGTCGCGCTCATCTCCATCGGATGACCCTCCATCGGAGGGCGTCGGCCGATGAGCCCTCGGCCGGACGACGCCCTCGCTGGTCTGCCGTGTTCGGTAGTCTCTGCGCGTGCTGCTGAGTGACCGTGACATCCGGGCCGAGATCGATGCGGCTCGGGTGATGCTCGACCCGTTCGACGCCTCGATGATCCAACCGTCCTGCGTCGACTTCCGCCTCGACATGTACTTCCGGGTCTTCGTGAACCATCGCTACCCGCACTTCGACCGGGCCGAGGACCAGTCCGACCTCACCCGACAGGTCCAGCCGAAGGACGACGAGCCGTTCATCCTGCACCCCGGCGAGTTCGTGCTCGGGTCGACATACGAGGTGATCACTCTCCCCGACGACGTCGCCGCCCGGGTCGAGGGCAAGTCGTCGCTGGGTCGTCTCGGTCTGCTGACCCACGCGACCGCCGGCTTCATCGACCCCGGCTTCTCGGGCCACGTCACCCTCGAGCTGTCGAACGTCGCCACCCTCCCGATCAAGCTGTGGCCGGGCATGAAGATCGGTCAGCTGTGCTTCTTCAGGCTTTCGTCCCCGGCGGAGAACCCGTACGGCAGTGAGAAGTACGGGTCTCGCTACCAGGGGCAGCGAGGCCCCACGCCTTCGCGGTCGTTCCAAGGCTTCCAGCGCACGAAGATCTGAGAAGCCGCTCCGCACGCACGACGAGACGGGGGCACCTGCTGTGGTGACTCCCGCCTCGTGGGTGTACCTCGCCGATGGGAGGTTCAGCTAGCGCTTTCGAGGCGAGTGGCCAGGCGGCGCAGGGCGCGTGCCGCTCGCGGATGGGTGGGACGCCGTGTCGGCACCTTGTGAGAGGTGCGCTCGCGGATGATCTCTTTGGCGATCTGGTCGTTGAAGTTCATGATCGTGTGTCCTCTCGAAGACCTGAAGTCTTTGTCTGCTTAGAGTTTGTCCGGCGGTGGTGCCGTTGCTCTTGATGTTTCTTGCTGCGTATGGTCGTCGCTTCTTGGTCGTCTGCCGGCGGCTTCGGCCGGCGGCTACTAGGCGCGCTGAAGGACCACATCGCCTGTTCCTGACTGGATGCTGAGCTCGACCGTCTGCTCACCGTCGGACGGCCCCTCGCTGGCGTCGAGCGAGGACTGTACGTCGCCCGTGACGGTCATGATGTCGAGGTACGCCGCGGTGCCGTCGGCCACGCCGATCTGGATGTCGCCGGAGCCGGTCTTGGCCTTCAACCAACCATGGTCGACCCGCTTCACGCGGAGGTCGCCGGAGCCGGCCATGGCATCGATCGCTTCGCCGGCGTCGCGGATCACGATGTCTCCCGAGCCGGTCTTGACCTTCAGCGACTGCGCCACATGGCCGAGGACGACGTCACCAGAGCCGCTGACGACGTCGGCGTCTCCGCCGACCGTCTCGACCTTCAGATCACCGGAGCCGCACTTGGTGTCGCATCGACCGGCAGCAGTGACGATGCTGACGTCTCCGGAACCGGTACGCACCTCGATGTCCTCTCCGAACTCGACGCGCACGTCACCGGAGCCGCTGGCGACGCGCACGTTGCCGAGCTCCCCGTGCAGGTCGCTGTCTGCCGAGGCCGACTCGAGCTTCACGTTGCTGCGCAGCGGCACTCGGATGGTGGCACGCACCTCTCCGCGGTTGCGGAAGAAGCTCGACTTTCCCTTCGGCATCAGCACCGAGACCTCGGCGCCGCGTTGCTCGACCCTGGTGTGGTCGATCAGCTCCTGCGCGTCACCACGCAGGCTTTCCAGCTCGACGGTCGTGGTGTCGCGTTCCTCGGCGTGCACGTAGATCTCGCCCTGCCACAGCTCGACCCTGAGGTCGACCGGCTGCGGGGTGTCGAATGTGTACATGGTGACCTCCGGGTTCATCGCACCCACCCCTGGATGCGCTTGTTGGACGACCGGTTGCGGCCCGGCGCACCGGGTCCGAACGGCGTGTTGATGTTGATGTTGACGTTCGCCCCGGTCGCCGCGGCACGCACCGCGTTGACGAGCCAGGTATTGAGCGACTGCCCCCGCTTGTTGGCCAGGTCCTCCGCCCGGGTCTTCAGCGACTCGGGCAGCCGCAGGGTGATCCGCGCGACCGCCTCGTCGTCGCCGTCGAAGTCGTCGGGCTCCGGCGGCGGGGGGCCGGGCGCCTCCTGGGGACGCTGGCCGACATGATCGGCGGCGTCACCTAGAACGACGAAGACCGGTTCGCGACCCTTGAGCCGCACCTCGACCGACGTCCCTTGCAGCTCGTTGGTGATCTCGGACGCGGCTGCCGACAGCGCGTCCATCAGCATGAGCCTGATAGCCGGGTCGAGCGCAAGAGCGAGCCGGTCGGCCGCCGCACGGATGTCGTCGGAGCCCGCCTCGGCTGCCTGTCCCAGGTCTCGGCGTAACGCCTCGACGAAGTGTGTGATGTCCATGCGCACTACAGTGACATCACAGTGGTGTCATGTCAACACCATAATGAGGCGGTGGGCGTAAGGCCTGGTCACAGACGTTTACGTCATTCCGGAGGCGTGGCCTCGGGCTCCGGCGGGGATTTCTGACCCTGCGCTTGCTCGACAGACGCCTGCTCGGTGACAGCCTCCTGGGCGGCGTTCTGCTCGGTGTTCTCGGCTGCCGGCGCCGGCGGCTCGGTTGGCGGAGTGACGGCTTTGCGCGGCTCTGCTTCATCAGCCGTGCGTGGCGACTCGGCGGCCATGTCGGCATTCGTGCCGTCGGCGCGGAGATCCGGCGTACGCCGGACCGAGGCCAGCAGCATCTGCGCGACGTCGATAACCTCGACGTCCTCGGCGGCCGAGCCGTCGGCCTGCAGGGTGGTGAGGCCGTCGGAGAGCATCACCCGGCAGAACGGGCAGCCGACCGCGATCTGCTGGGCGCCGGTGGCGACAGCTTCCTTGGTGCGGTTGAGGTTGATGCGCTCACCGATCTTCTCCTCCATCCACATCCGGGCTCCGCCGGCGCCGCAGCAGAAGGACTCCTTGCCGTGGCGGGGCATTTCCTTGAGCTGTGCGCCTGGGATGACCGACAACAGCTCACGCGGGGGCTCGTACACCTGGTTGTGGCGCCCGAGGAAGCACGGGTCGTGGTAGGTGATCGCGCGACCGTTGGCCGAGCTGTCTGGCGTGGACACCGGTGTGAGGCGCCCCTCACGGACGAGCCGGTTGAGCAGTTGGGTGTGGTGCACGACCTCCAGCTCGACGCCGAGCTGGCGGTACTCGTTCTTCAAGGTGTTGAAGCAATGGGCGCAGGTAGAGACGACCTTCGTGGCTTTGGCCTCGGTGAGGACCTCGGCGTTCTGCAACGCGAGCTGCTGGAAGACGAACTCGTTGCCTGATCGTCGTGCCGGGTCACCCGTACAGGTCTCGCCGTCGCCGAGCACG
The DNA here is from genome assembly GCA_013697905.1 of Nocardioidaceae bacterium. Taxonomy (GTDB): domain Bacteria; phylum Actinomycetota; class Actinomycetes; order Propionibacteriales; family Nocardioidaceae; genus JACDHG01. The sequence continues at coordinate 6,079 of JACCVZ010000292.1, read as the reverse complement.
GCGAACGAGACGCTGGCCTCGTGCAGCAGCTCGGCGACAGCCCTGGTCGTCTTCTTGGCCCGGTCCTCGTAGGCGCCGGCACAGCCAACCCAGAAGAGCCACTCGACCTCGGCGAGATTCTCGACGTCGGTGCCGACGACCTTGACCTCGAACGGCAGGCCCTTGGCCCAGTCCATCCGCGTGGTCGGCGACATGTTCCACGGATTGCCCTTGTTCTCAAGGCCCTTGAACAGCTGATTGAGCTCCGCCGGGAAGTTCGACTCCACGAGCACCTGGAAGCGTCGCATGTCCATGATGTGGTCGACATGCTCGATGTCGACAGGGCACTGCTGCACGCAGGCGCCACAAGACGTGCACGACCACAGCACGTCGGGGTCGATCACTCCGTAGGCGTCCGCCGCACCGATCAGCGGCCGCTCGGCCTCGTGGACGGCCGTGTCGGACAGGCCTTCGCGCCCCGACTCGTCGGTGAGCAAGTAAGGAGCCTTGGCGTACGCGTGCTCGCGTAGGCCCATCACCAGCAGTTTGGGAGATAACGGCTTCTCGGTGTTCCACGCCGGGCACTGCGACTGACAACGGCCGCACTCGGTGCAGGAGGTGAAGTCGAGCATGCCCTTCCAGGTGAAGTCTTCGACCTTGCCGACACCGAACGCGGTGTCCTCGTCGAGCTCCTCGATGTTTTCGAAGTCGATCGGGACACCGCCGGCCATCATCGGCTGGAGGGCACCGAGAGCCGGCCGGCCGTCGGGCTCGCGCTTGAACCAGATGTTCGGCCAAGCCGTGAACCGGTGCCAAGCCACCCCCATCGTGGTGTTGAGCGACAGCACGATCATCCAGGTGAAGGAAATGACGATCTTGACCATCGCGACCAGGTAGACGATGTTCTCCAGGCCCCCGCGGGCGACGCCGGACAGCGCCTCCCCGACGAAGAAGGTGAGTGGGAAGTCGGTCTTCGACGCGCTCGCGCCCTGCAATGCGTACTCCGCCCCGCGCAGGGCGATGATGCAGACCGCAATGCCCAGGATGACCGCCTCGACGAAGTACCCCTGCCACATCCGTGACCCGGAGAACCGGCTGTAGCGGCCGTTGGCGCCGGTCGGGAGGTTGGCCAGCCGGATGCCGATGAGCGCCAGGATCGACAGCAGCATCGCCCAGGTGATGAGCTCCGTGGCCCACTCGAAGACGACCCAGTGGCCTACCAGCGGCAGCGCGAACTCGGCGTCGAAGAGCTGCCCGAAGGCGGTGACCAGGGTGAGGAAGAGGAAGCCGAAGCCGACGAACACGAACCAATGCGCGATACCGATGTGGCTCCACTGGAGCATGCGGGTGTGCCCGAGCGTCTCCTTGAGCATCACGCCCCAGCGAGCGGCCTTCCGATTCGAGCGCCCGACCACCGGCTGGCCGGTCCCGACCACGGCAACGATCTGCCCGACCGCCTTGGCGAATAGGGCAACAGCCACGACGGTGATGACCAGCGACACGACGATCGCAAAGACCTGCATGATGACTCCTCGCTTCGCGCGACGCCCGGGCCGCCAACTCAGCCACACGACGCCCACGCGCCCATCCGCCCGCTGCGGTGCGCGCAGGGACGCTGCTCAGTGTGCAGGGTCTGGCGTGACGGTGCGAAGGCGGCTCGGTGGTTTCGCGTCCATCATCGCGTCTTCGACCAACGCCCGCCGATTCGGTGGGTCAAGGTCTCCGCGGTCGAGGTCACCCGTCGTACGACGCCCGGCAGGCCGGCGAGGGTGTCGGTCTCATAGGTCACCGCGACGGCAGCCAACGGCAGTCCGGCGGGATCGACGACGGGCACGGCGATGGACGACAACCCGGCTGTCACGTCCCCCTCCTCGGTGGCGTAGCCGCGCTGGCGTGTTTCGGCCAGCAAGGAGTTCAGCCCCGACAGCGACGTCGGTCCTCCACCCTGCCGGGACACGAACACCGCCTGATGCGAGAACAGCGCCCGCACCTGGCTTGTGGAAAGTCGCGACAGGATAGCCCGCCCACTGGCGGTCAGGTGTGCGGGCAGTCGGACGCCGACGTCGGTCACCAGGGAGGGTCGACCGACGGCCCGCTCCTCCAGCAGGTAGAGGACGTCGACGCCGTGCAAGGCCGCCAGGTGACCCGACTCGCCGACGTCGTCGACGAGCTCGGCCAGCGGGCGGCGGGCGAGTCGCTGGAGCGGCGCCTGCCGGGTGTAGCCGCTACCAACCTCGAACGCCGCCACCCCGAGGCCGTAACGGTGCTCGTCCTCGACATGCGTCACAAAGCCCTCCGCCACCATCACGTTGACCACGTGATACGCCGACGAACGCGGCATCTCCATGGCTCGGGCGATGAGGGCTAGGGGCACCGGCTCGGGCTGGGCGGCGAGGTAGGAAAGCACCCGTAGTGCCCGGCTGGCGGCAGGCACCCGGCTCGGCATACTCGCACGCTACTCCGAGTCTGAGATCTGAGACACCACACAACCTGGGGCTCTGGCGCAGCAGGCCTCGCGGCAGTCCAATGGGGTGATGACCAACATCGTCTCCGTCGGGGTCGGCGCGATTTCGCCGGCCGACCTGGTGGCCGTGGCACGCCACGGAGCGGGCGTCCGCCTCGGAGAGGACGCGGTGGCCGCGATCGCGCGCACCCGCACCTACGTCGACGACCTCGCTTCCGCAGTCACCCCGGCGTACGGCATCTCGACCGGGTTCGGCGCCCTCGCGACGCGGCACATCCCGCCGGCGATGCGAGCGCAGCTGCAGCGCTCCTTGATCCGCTCCCACGCCGCCGGGTCCGGTCCCGAGGTCGAGGCAGAGGTCGTCCGCGCCCTCATGCTGCTCCGCCTGTCGACGTTGGCGACCGGTCGCACGGGCGTCCGATTGGGGACGGCGCAGGCGCTGGCTTCGCTGCTGTCCGCCGGCGTCACCCCGGTCGTGCACGAGTACGGCAGCCTTGGCTGCTCCGGTGACCTGGCGCCGCTCGCGCACTGTGCCCTGGCGCTGATAGGGGAGGGCGACGTTCACGACCCGCACGGCGTACGCCGTCCGGCCGCCGATGTGCTCGCGGAGATCGGCGTCGCGCCGGTCGAGCTGGCCGAGAAGGAGGGCTTGGCGCTGATCAACGGCACCGACGGGATGCTCGGGATGCTCGTGCTCGCTCTCGACGACCTGGGGCGACTGCTGAAAGCGGCAGACATCGGCGCCGCTATGTCTGTCGAGGGCCTGCTCGCCACCGATCGCGTCTTCGCAGCGGACCTGCAAGAACTGCGTCCGCACCCGGGCCAGGCGCAGTCGGCGGCCAACCTGCGCGCGCTGTTGACCGGCTCGGGCGTCGTTGCCAGCCATCGCGGCCCGGACTGCAACCGCGTGCAGGACGCCTACTCGCTGCGCTGTGCTCCACAAGTCCTGGGAGCGGCGCGGGACACCGTCGCGTATGCCGCCGTCGTGGCCGAGCGCGAGCTCTCGGCCGCGGTGGACAACCCGGTCGTGCTCGAGGACGGCCGAGTGGAGAGCAACGGCAACTTCCACGGTGCGCCAGTCGCCTACGTGCTCGACTTCCTGGCGATTCCGGTGGCTGACGTTGCGAGCATGGCGGAGCGGCGTACGGACCGCTTCCTCGACATGGCACGGAACGCGGGTCTGCCGCCTTTCCTGGCCGACGACCCCGGCGTCGACAGCGGACACATGATCGCCCAGTACACGCAGGCCGCGATCGTCTCCGAGCTCAAGCGGCTCGCCAACCCCGCCAGCGTCGATTCGATCCCGTCGAGCGCGATGCAGGAGGACCACGTCTCGATGGGCTGGTCGTCAGCCCGCAAGCTGAGGCGCAGCATCGACGGCCTCACCCGGGTGCTGGCGATCGAGATCCTCACCGCAGCCAGGGCACTCGACATGCGCGCACCGCTGCAACCGGCGCCAGCCACGTCCGCGGTCGTGGCCGCACTCCGCAAACGGGTGGCAGGGCCCGGGCCGGACCGCCACCTTGCGCCCGAGATCGAGGCCGCGGTCGAGCTCGTCGCCACCGGGGCGCTGGTCGAGGCCGCCGAGTCCGCCCTGCCTGCCCCACTCAGCTAGCCCCCTCGTCCAAGCCCCACCGTCTAGCCCCACTCGTCTAGCCAGAACGGAAGTCCTCATGACCACCACTTCATCCTCACGCGTCGTCCGCGCTGCTCGCGGCACCGACCTGACCACGCGCGGCTGGCAGACCGAGGCGCCGCTGCGGATGCTGATGAACAACCTGGACCCCGAGGTGGCCGAGCACCCTGAGCAACTCGTCGTCTACGGCGGCTCAGGCAAGGCGGCCCGCGACTGGCCGTCCTACGACGCCATCGTCGCGTCTCTCACCGACCTCCGGCTCGACGAGACGCTGCTGGTGCAGAGTGGCCGGCCTGTCGGCGTCATGCAGACCCACGAGTGGGCGCCGCGGGTGCTGATCGCGAACTCCAACCTGGTCGGCGACTGGGCTAACTGGGAGGAGTTCCGCCGGCTCGAGCACCTCGGGCTCACGATGTACGGCCAGATGACCGCGGGTTCGTGGATCTACATCGGCACCCAAGGCATCCTTCAAGGGACCTTCGAGACGTTCACCGCAGTGGCCGCCAAACTCGCGGCCGCCGGCCGGCATCACGCCTCGGGCGGCTCGCTTGCCGGCACTATCACGCTCACGGCCGGGCTCGGCGGCATGGGTGGCGCGCAACCGCTCGCGGTCACGATGAACGATGGCGTCTGCATCTGTGTCGAGTGCGACGACACCCGGATCAAGCGTCGCATCGAGCACCGGTACCTCGACGTACAGGCGGACTCGCTCGTCCACGCTGTGCAGCTTGCGACCGAAGCCAGGGATGCCAGAAAACCCTTGTCCATCGGGGTACTCGGCAACGCCGCCGAGATGGTGCCGGAGTTGTTGGCCATGGACGCTCCGATTGACATCGTGACGGACCAGACATCGGCGCACGACCCGCTGATGTACCTTCCGGTGGGCGTCGAGTTCGAGGATTGGGTGTCCTTTCGCGAGAAGGATCCGGCCGAGTTCACCACCCGGGCGCGTGACGCGATGGCACTGCACTGCGAGGCGATGGTCGGCTTTATGGACGCCGGCGCCGAGGTGTTCGACTACGGCAACTCGCTACGCGCTGAGGCGCAGCTCGGCGGTTTCGACCGGGCGTTCGAGTACCCCGGCTTCGTGCCGGCGTACATCCGGCCGTTGTTTTGCGAGGGAAAGGGCCCGTTTCGATGGGCAGCGCTCTCTGGTGACCCCAAGGACATCGCCGCCACCGACAAGGCCATCCTCGAGCTCTTTCCTGACAACGACAACCTGCAACGCTGGATCAAGAGAGCCGGCGAGAAGGTGCAGTTCCAGGGCCTGCCCGCCCGCATCTGCTGGCTGGGCTACGGCGAGCGGCATCTTGCCGGGATGCGGTTCAACGACATGGTCGCCTCCGGCGAGCTGCAGGCACCGCTCGTCATCGGCCGTGACCACCTCGACTGCGGGTCGGTCGCCTCGCCGTACCGCGAGACGGAGGCAATGCTCGACGGTTCGGACGCCATCGCAGACTGGCCGCTGCTCAACGCCATGGTCAACGTCGCCTCCGGCGCGTCGTGGGTGTCGATCCACCACGGCGGTGGTGTGGGCATCGGCCGCTCCATCCACGCCGGGCAGGTCGTCGTGGTCGACGGCACCGACCTTGCCGGACAGAAGGCGGAGCGGGTCCTCACGAACGACCCGGGCATGGGCGTGATCCGCCACGTCGATGCCGGCTACGAGCGCGCCGACGAGGTGGCGACCGAGCGTGGCGTTCCCATCCCGATGAAGACAGCCCCAGCCGGCAAGGACACACATCGAGCACGTCATACGTGAGCGCGAGCCTGATGGCAAGGAAGCACGACGTTCAACGCGACCCTGTGGGGAGCGTTCTCGGCTCGCAAATGGTCGTTGACCTTCGGCGCCCTGCTCCGGGACTCGTCGCCATCTTGATCTACGCCGTCATCGTGGTCGGCAAGCTGACCGTGAACTGCCTGAACACGCACGGCGGGGCAACATGACGATGTTGACCACCATCAAATCAGCGTCAAAGGGGTGGGGCGTTCGGCTGGGT
>JACCVZ010000223.1 GCA_013697905.1 Nocardioidaceae bacterium | reverse complement strand
GTTCGGGTGTCAGCTCGCGACTGCGCACCGCATCAAAGCACGGCGTTGTAGGCCAAGTCGAGGTCCGGCGGCATCAGCAGCATGTCGACGCCTGCCTTCAGCGCCAGCACCGGCACGCGGGCGTCGCCGTACTTGTCGCGTACGCCTTGCATCCCGAGCGAGTCGGTGATCACGACGCCGTTGTAACCCATCTCGTTGCGCAGGATGCCCGTCAGAATCGGCTTGGACAACGTCGCCGGGTCGCCGGACGGGTCGAGCGAAGGCACCACGATGTGGGCGGTCATGATCGCCTTGACGCCCTGGTCGATCGCGGCCTGGAACGGCGGCTTGTCGATGCTCTCCCACTCCGCGCGCGTGTGGTCGATGGTGGGGATGCCGGTGTGGCTGTCGACGGCGGTGTCCCCGTGCCCGGGGAAGTGCTTTGTAGTTGCGGCAATGCCCTCGTCTTGGTAACCACGCACCTGGGCTGCGGTCAGGTCGGCCGTTAGCCGCGGGTCCTCGCTGAAGGAGCGCACCCCGATCACCGGGTTGGCAGGGTTGACGTTGACGTCGGCAACCGGCGCGAAGTTCCAGTTGACGCCAACTGCCTTGAGCTCCGAACCGCCGATGACTGCTGCCGTCTGGGCGTCCTGCGGGCTGCGTCCGGCGCCTAGTGCCATGTTGCCGGGCAGCTCCGTCGCCGGCACCCGGAACACCACACCGCCTTCTTGGTCGGTGGAGATCAGCGAGGGAATCTTGCGCGGTTGGCGCAGCGCCGCGTCCTGAATGCCGTTGGACAGACGCGCGATCTGCTCGGTGTTGTTGACGTTGTTGCTCCAGGCGAAGTAGATGACCCCGCCGAGCTTGTAGCGGTCGATCAGCTGCGACGCGTTGTCGACGCCGTACGCCTTCTGGTTGGCGGCAACGTCGGCGGGTGCAGTTGTGGTGGCCGTGTCGCCGTACGCGTATGTCATGAACAGCTGGCCGACCTTCTCCCGCAGCGTCATGTTGTCCAGCGTGCTGTTCACCCAGCCGGTGCCGCGGTCACCGCGGGTCACAGGTGCAGTCGAGAGACCGGTTGTCGTGGTGGCCTTGCCGGCACTGCTGTCGGCGCCGCCGGCGGCTCCGGCAGTGGAGGGCGGCGCCAGGGCGAGGGCGACCAGCAGGGCGGTGATCACCACCACCAGGCCGGTGGAACGGCGGAACGGGGCGGTGTCTCGCATCGGGTCCTCCTGGCGATGCCCGGTAGCTGGATCACCACCCAAGGCTCGCACGTTGGTAAGTCAGCAACGAACTTGACGATTTCGCCGAAAGTTTTCTACATGCCGGGGAGGGCGTCAAGGGTTACCCACCAGTTTTCTGCGCCCCGGCATCACCGCACTGGTGTCGGACTGGCCGCCGCCAGCTGGCGTAGGCCGCCTGCGTGCGTGGCTCAGCTGCCGGGATGACGTCGAGCGCGTCGGTGGCGACGGTCAGCGACTCGCCGACTCCCGAGCTGCAAGGGCGGCTGCCCCGACGGCGGATGCGCTGCGCACCGGCACGTAACGGAGCGGCTGGCCGAGCACGTCGCCGATGAGCTGCCGGACCCAGGGCTCCCTGGCCCCACCGCCGGTGAGGACGATCGCCTGGGCCGCGAAGTCCAGAGCTTCCAGCCCGCGGCGGATCGTGAAAGCGCGCGCTTCAAAGGCCGACCGAGCCAGCTCCGCTCGGCCGACGGACGGCGTGAGGCCGGACCAGGCGCCGTTGCGTCAGGGGCGGCGACCACACCTCGCTCTCCGGTCAGGAAGGGACTGAACGAGGCACCCGCTGCGCCCGCCGGTGCCGAGCGGGCGGCGGCGACGAACTCGTCCCAGCCGAACCCCAGCACCTGCTGCGCCCAGCCGAGCGCCAAGCCGCCATTCTGGATGGCGACTATCTCGTACCAGCCGCCGTCGGAGTCGGCGTACAGGTGGGTCTGCGCGTCCAGCCGCGGCACCGGTGCCACCTCGGGGCTAAGCCGCCTCCCTCGTCTTCTCCGTCAGGGGAAGCAGGCGTCGCAGGAGTCACTTCCACGGCAGGGGAGGATGGGCACCGATGCCTCCCGCTCCGCCACCGCTCCTCGACCGGATCCCGGCCGAGCCGACACCGGACTCGCTGTTCGACGCGTTCGAGGCGTGGACGGCCCAGCAGGGGCTCACGCTCTACCCGGCGCAGACCGAGGCGCTGATCGAGATCGTCGACGGCGTGAACGTCATCCTCGCAACACCGACCGGGTCGGGGAAGAGCCTCGTCGCCGCCGGTGCCCACTTCGCCGCGCTGGCTCGCGGCGAACGCAGCTACTACACCGCGCCCATCAAGGCGCTCGTCTCGGAGAAGTTCTTCGCGCTGGTGGAGGCGTTCGGTCCCGACAACGTCGGCATGCTGACGGGGGACGCAGCCGTCAACCCGAAAGCGCCAATCATCACCGCCACCGCCGAGGTGCTCGCCAACCACGCCCTGCGCGAAGGCAAGGACGCCGACATCGGTCTCGTCGTGATGGACGAGTTCCACTACTACGCCGAGACCGACCGCGGCTGGGCCTGGCAGGTGCCGCTGCTGGAGCTGACCCGAGCGCAGTTCGTACTGATGTCGGCGACGCTCGGCGACATGAGCCGGTTCCGCGACGACCTCACCCGGCGTACCGGCCGACGAACCGCGGTCGTCGCCTCGACGGAACGACCGGTCCCACTGCACTTCTCCTACGCGACCACGCCGATCCACGAGACACTCGAGGAGCTGCTGACCACCCACCAGGCACCGGTCTACGTCGTGCACTTCACCCAGGCTGAGGCGATCGAACGCGCCCAGGCGCTGTCGAGCCTCAAGGTCGCCACGCGCGAGGAGCGCGACCAGATCGCCGCCATGATCGGCGAGTTCCGCTTCGCCGCCGGCTTCGGCCGCACGCTCAGCCGGCTCATCCGGATGGGCATCGGCGTCCACCATGCGGGCATGCTGCCGCGCTACCGCCGCCTCGTCGAGACACTCGCCCAAGCCGGTCTCCTCAAGGTCATCTGCGGCACCGACACCCTTGGCGTCGGCATCAACGTGCCGATCCGCACGGTGGTGCTGACGGGTCTCACGAAGTACGACGGCGTACGCACCCGACACCTGCGTGCCCGCGAGTTCCATCAGATCTCCGGTCGCGCTGGACGCGCCGGCTACGACACCATCGGCAGCGTCGTCGTGCAAGCGCCGGAGCACGAGGTCGAGAACGCGCGCCTGGTCAAGAAGGCCGGCGACGACCCCAAGAAGCTGAGACGGGTGCAACGCAAGAAGGCGCCGGAGGGGTTCGTCAGCTGGGGTGAGCGCACCTTCGCCAAGCTCGTCGAAGCCGAGCCGGAACCGCTCACGTCGAGCTTCGCCGTGACTCACTCGATGCTGCTCAACGTGATCGCCCGCCCGGGTGACCCGTTCGCGGCCATGAGGCAGCTGCTGACCGACAACCATGAGGACGCCGCCGCCCGGCGCCGCCACATCCGGCACGCGGTCGCGATCAGCCGATCGCTGCTCGCCGGTGGTGTCGTCGAGCGGCTGGCCGCGCCCGACCCCGACGGCCGCGGCGTGCGCCTCACGGTCGACCTGCAGCCCAACTTCGCCCTCGACCAGCCACTGTCCGCCTTCGCGATGGCCTCGCTGTCCCTGCTCGACAAGGAGGCGCCGACGTACGCGCTCGACGTGGTGTCGGTGATCGAGTCGACCCTCGAGGACCCGCGCCAGATCCTCTCGGCTCAGCTGTTCAAGGCCCGCGGCGAGGCCGTGGCGGCGATGAAGTCTGAGGGCATTGAGTACGGCGAGCGCCTCGAGCTGCTCGACGATGTCACGTATCCGCGGCCACTCGCAGGGCTGCTCGAAGCTGCGTACGAGACGTACCGCTTGGGCCACCCGTGGGTCGCCGACCACCAGCTGCGCCCGAAGTCCGTGGTGCGCGACATGTACGAGCGTGCCATGACGTTCGTCGAGTACGTCGGCTTCTACAGGCTGGCTCGCTCAGAAGGCCTGGTGCTGCGCTACCTCACCGACGCCTACCGGGCGCTGCGCCACACCGTGCCGGAGTCCGCCCGAAACGAGGAGCTCGAAGACTTCGTGGAGTGGCTCGGCGAGCTCACCCGCCAGGTCGACTCCTCCCTGCTCGACGAGTGGGAGAAGCTCGCGGCCGGTGACGACCTCGACCCCGCCGACCTGGTGCGACCGCCGCTGGAGACCGAGAACCGTCCGGTGACCGGGAACGCTCGCGCCTTCCGGGTGCTGGTGCGCAACGCGATGTTCCGGCGGGTCGAGCTGGCCGCGCGCCGGGACTGGGCGGAGCTGGGTGAGCTCGACGGCGACGCCGGCTGGGACGCCGAAGCATGGCGCGACGCGATGGCGGCGTACTTCGACGAGCACCCGACCTTGCTCACCGACGCCGACGCCCGTGGCCCGGGACTGCTGATGGTCGACGAGTCGACCGAGCCCGGTGTCTGGCGCGTGCGGCAGATCCTGCACGACCCGGCGGCGTTTCACGATTGGGCGCTGCTGGCATCGGTCGACCTGGCCGCCTCGGACGAGGCCGGCTACGCCGTCGTCCAGCTCCTCGACATCGCGTCGGGCTGAAGCAGACGCCTTCGAGCCGCCCGCAGCCGTCCGCCCGAGGGCGCGAACGAGCGAGGGTCTGCCGTCAGTCCAGCTCGCCGATGTCTTCGTTCCACAATTGAGGTTCGGCAGCAATGAACTCTTCCATCATCGCGATGCACTCGGAGTCGTCGAGCACCACTACCTCGACGCCGCGTGAGCGCAGCAGGTCCTCGGCACCGAGGAACGTGCGGTTCTCGCCGATGACGACGCGCGGAATTTTGTAGAGCAGGATCGCGCCGGTGCACATGTCGCACGGCGACAGCGTCGTGACCATGGTCGAGCGGGCGTAGACGGAGGCAGGCTGGCGCCCGGCGTTCTCCAACGCGTCTGTCTCGCCGTGCCGGATCGCACTGCCGAGCTGGACCCGCTTGTTGTAGCCGGTCGCGATCACCCGGCCGTCCGCAACCAACGCCGCTCCGATCGGGATGCCCCCTTCGCCGCTGCCCTGTCGTGCCGCGGCGACGGCCAACGAGAGCAGGCTCGAAGGGTCCTGCGGCGCTGGGACATCAGAAGCTGGGACATCATCGTTGTTGGTCATAGCTGTCTCCTCCACGTTGATGGTGGCCGCCTAGCTTCTGCGGTACGGCTGTAGGTAGGCGCCGGGATAGGTGAGATTTCGGCCGGTGACAGCAAGCGCGACGATCACGACGACGTACGGCAGCGCGATCATCACCTCACGGGGTACGCCGGAGAACGCCGAGGTGATGACCAGCTGCAGCTGCAGCGCGTCCACGAACGCGAAGAGCAGTGCCCCGGCAACCACCGGGATGACCCGCCAGCGGGCGAAGATCACGAGTGCGATGCACACCCAGCCCCGACCGTTGGTGATGTTGAGGGTGAACGAGCCCAAGAGCGCCAGCGTCAGGAACGCCCCGCCGGCCGCCATCAGCGTCCCGCCGATGGCCAGCGCGGCGTAGCGGGTCCCGGCGACCCGCACCCCGGCCGCGTCGGCGGCCTCCGGGTTCTCACCAACGGCTCGCAGCCGGAGGCCGAAGCCGGTGGCACGAAGGGTGACGAACACCACCGGAGCGATCACCAGGAACGCGACATACGTCAGCAGGTACTGGCTGGCCACCGGAGTGTCCTTCAGCAGCAGCTCGAACTTAGGCACCTTGGGCACCGACCCTCCGCCGTACTGCAACCGGTTGATGAAGTCACAGGAGGCGATGAGCAGAAGCGTCGTACCGATTCCGGCAACGTGCTGGTTGACGCCGAGACCGATCGTGAGCAGGCCGACGAAGAGTCCCGCCACCATCCCGACGACCAACGCCGCCACCAACCCGGCCCACGGGGAGCCGGTCTGGTGGGCGACCGCGAAACCGCTGAACGCTCCGGCGTACATGGTGCCTTCGATGCCAAGGTTGAGCAGGCCGGCACGTTCGCAGACCAGCTCACCCAGCGCGGCCAGCAGCAGCGGGGTGGCGATGGTCAGCATGGCGCCGAGGAGTGCGAGGTAGGCCAGATCCATCAGTGCGCCCCCACCTCTGTCGTATGCCGAGGTCTGCGCCGCAGCTTGTAGCGACGGAGCACGAGCACGCTGACCACGGCGAGCAGCAGGGCGGCGGCGATGATGTCGCCCATCTGCGGCGGCAGCTGAAGGACCAGTGAGGCGTTTTGCGCTCCGACGGTGATGTCGCCGAGCAGCAGCGCCACGAGCACGGCACCGACAGCCGTCAGGGCGCCGAGCGTTGCCACCACGATGCCCGTGTAGCCGTAGCCGCCGGACGCCTCGTTGGTCAGCTGCTGGCCAACGCCGAGGACCTGGCACGCACCGCCGAGCCCGGCGATGCCGCCTGAGACGAGGGCCGAACGAAACAGCACCCTCTTTACACCGATACCGCTGAAACCGGCTGCGCGCGGGGACAATCCGACCGCTCTGACCCGCACCCCGGTGGCGGTGCGTGACATGACCAGCCAGATCACCAGTGCCAGCGCGACGGCGATCACGATGCCGAAGTGGACCCGTGCGCCCGGCAGTGCCGGTGGCATCTCGTAGCCGGCGCCGAAGTCGTCGGTCACCGGGAAGCCGGACTCGGAGTTGCGCCAGGGACCGTTGAGCAGTCCTTGCACACCGAGCAGGGCGACGGGATTGAGCAGCAGGGTGGTGACGACCTCGTCGATCCCGAACCTGACCCGCAACAATGCGGGGAGGAGTGCCCACAGCACCCCTGCACCGACGCCGAGCAGGAGAGCGGTCGGCACCGCCAGCGGTCCCGGCAGGTCGGGGAGGTACAGCCCCGCCACCGAGACCCCCACGGCTCCCGCCAGGAACTGTCCCTCGGCGCCGATGTTGAAGTAGCCGGAGCGGAAGGCGACCGCCACCGCGAGACCGGTGAAGATCAGCGGCGTCGCCGCCAGCAGCACCTCCGTCAGCGAGTTGGCGTTGGTCAGCGGCGTGAAGACGTAACGCTCGTAGGCCGCGGCCGGGTTGGCGCCCGCGGCTCTGATCGGGCCCGCGGTTGCGGCGTACACCACGGTGACCGCGATCAGCACGAGCAGAGGTGCGAGCCAGCGCGGCTCACGTCCGCGCAGCACCAGTTGCGGAAGAAGCCTGCGCATCAGGCCGCGGTCTTGCCCGCCATGAGCAGCCCGAGCCGCTCGGGTGTCGCCTCGGCCACCGGCAGCTCGCCCAGGATCCGGCCCTCATAGACGACGACGATCCGATCGGCCAGCGCAAGCAGCTCTTCCAAGTCCTCCGAGATCAGCAGTACGCCGGCACCGGCGGCGCGGCGGGCCAGCAGCTGGGTGTGGACGAACTCCGCCGCCCCGACATCGAGCCCGCGCGTCGGCTGGGAGACCACGAGTGCCATCGGATCCCGGGCCAGCGCCCGGGCCAGCAGCACCTTCTGCATGTTGCCGCCGGACAAGGACCCGACGGGGTCGTCGGGCGCGGCCTTGACGGAGAACCGCTCGATGAGCTCGGTGGCGTGCGCCCGGATGGCCCGCTTGTCGAGAAACGGTCCGCGACGGAACCTGCCGAGGTCCTCGAGCACGAGGTTCTGCTCGACGGAAAGGTGCGGGACGACACAGGAGTGCCTGTCCTCGGTGATCCGGCCAAGCCCTGCGGCGAGCACCTCGGCCGGGCCGGCTCGGGTGATGTCGGTCTGGTTCACCTCGATCGTGCCGGCATCTGGGTGGCGCAGACCGCTGAGAACTTGGACGAGCTCGGTCTGACCGTTGCCCGAGACCCCGGCCACACCCACGATCTCGCCGGGATTGACAGTCAGGTCGACGCCGTCGAGGACGTCGCGGGAGCCCCCGGCCAGCCGCAGCCCCCGGATCGTCAAGATTGCCCGGTCGTGGGGTACGTCGAGAGCCTGGACCTCGGCGTACGACTCGAGGTCGGACTCCGCGACTGCCCTGGCTGCGTCGAGGTCGGCCTCGGCCCGGGCGGGACGGTCGGCACGACGTACCCCAAGCGTCGGCCGACCCACCATCAGCTCGGCCAGCTGCCGCACGGAGGCGTCAGCGGTCGCCACGGTGTCGACGATCCGGCCCCGGCGTAGCACCGACACCCGGTCGCTGATCGAGATCACCTCACCAAGCTTGTGTGAGATGAACAGCACGCCCATCCCATCCGCGGTGAGGCGGCGGATGGAACGGAAGAGTGACTCGATGTCTTGTGGCACGAGGACGGCGGTCGGCTCGTCGAGGATAAGCACCTTGCAGTCTTGTGACAGCGCCTTCAGGATCTCGACGCGTTGCTGCTCACCGACGCTGAGCCGGTCGACGCGGGCGTCGGGATCGATGCGGACGCCGATGCGCTCAGCGGCCTCGACGACCATCCGACGTCCTGCGCGCTGGTCGAGGCGACCCAGCCCGACGCTGGCGAGCAGGACGTTCTCGGTGACGGTCATCGGGCCGACCAGGGAGAAGTGCTGGGTGACCATCCCGATGCCGTGGCCGATGGCAACGGCCGGCGACGTGATCTCCACCGGGCGACCGTCGATGGTGATCGCACCGGAGTCGGGGCGGCTCAGGCCATACAGGATCCGCATCAGGGTGGACTTCCCGGCGCCGTTCTCGCCGAGGAGCGCGTGCACCTCCCCCGCGTTGAGCAACAGGTCGACGCCGTCGTTGGCCACGAGTTCGCCGAAGGACTTGCGAATCTCGTGGAGGGTCACGAGCGTGCCTTCACCACCCGCCCGTGGTTGCTGCAGGTTCGAGTCAGCTGGGCTGGCCGGTGTCGTCACTCGCCGACGGTGGTGGAACCTGCGGGGGCGTCTTCGTCGACCGGCGTCTCGAAGCTGCCGTCCAGGATGGCTGCCTTCTTGTCGTCGATCTGTTGCAGGAGCTCGTCGGGCACTCCGCCGGGAACGTCTGTGTTGATCGGAGCGAGCGACGAGCCGTCGTGCTTCATGAAGGAGAACTCGGCGAGGTCAGTCGACGGGAGTGAGCCGGCCTTCACCTTGTCCACGACGTGGTCGATGGTCGGCCGCATGTTCCAGACGAGGCTGGTGACGACGTTCTCGGGAGCCTCGTCCTTCTGGTCCACCATCATTCCGATGACCGGCAGGTCCTTCTCGACGGCTGCTTCGATGACCCCGGCTCGCTCGGCGAACAGAATGTCGGCGCCTTGAGACACCTGCGCCAGGGCTGCCTGCTTCGCGGTGGTCGGGTCGAAGAACGAGTTGATGAACGTGACCTTCACCGTGGCCTGCGGGTTGGTCTCTTTGACCCCCTCGATGTAGGCGTTGACGATGCGGTTGACCTCCGGGATCGGCAGCGCCGCGACGACTCCGATGACGTTGGACGTCGTCATTCCGCCGGAGAGCATCCCGGCCAGGTACGCCGGGTCCTGCATCCAGTTGTCGAACGTAGAGAGGTTGGGACCGGCCGGCTTCTCACCAGACCCGAAGACGAACGTGGTGTCTTCGCTGTCGGCGGCGACCTCCCGGACGGCGTCCTCCGCAGCGAAGGCGTCCCCGAAGATGATGTCGGGCTCCTCGTTGGCGATCAGGTCACGCAGGGTGCGGGTCATCTTGTCAGGAGAGTCGTTGTTGTCGGTGTACTTGTAGACGATGTCGCCGTCCGCGTCCGCCGCCTTGAGCGCGGTGTGGATCGCGCCGTCCCAGGGCTCCTCCAAGGGAGTGGCGAAGACTCCGTAAACCAACGGGACGTCGGACGAGCTGCCCTTCGAGTCGCCCGTGTTGCCGCCACAGGCAGCTGCGAGCAGGGCGACGGCGATGAGGGCGGACAGGCCCGCGAACCGTCGGGAGCGGCGCATCCGTGAGTGGCCGCGCGAACGGTCTGGCTGGGCTGAGCAGGGGGCAGACATCTGGGGTTCTCCTCGCACCTCGACTGGGGTTCCTCGGATACTCTCACGCACGACCAAGAGCAGGCGACTGTCCGCCGACGTGTCGGGACCGCGGCTGGAGGTCCTGCGGTCCCCGACCGCGCGACTAACCCTGCCAGCGTCCGCCGGCGTTCATGCGTCAGTGTGCAGACGTCAGTCCCAGCTGAGGATCAGGTGCACGTAGTTGTGACCAGATGTGGCGAGGTGTTGCACCTGCAGCTCGGCTGTCAGGTAGCCGACCGCGCCGCGCATGAACGGTGAGTCGACGCTGGCGTCGCCGAAGCTCTCGACGTCGCGACGCCATCGCAGCAACGGCGCGGAGTCGATGCCGAGGTCGTCAGCGACACCCTGCGCGACCTGGACGGCCCGGTCGGTCCCGTAGCTGACAGAGTGCACGTCGACAGTCGTCGGGTCGCCGCTTTCGGGATTGCCCGACGCGTTGCTGGTCGGCAGCGCTCAAAGGCGGTTTGAGGACGCCGCTGGTCGCTGCCACCGCGTGGGCGTGCCTGGACAGCACGGCACCACGGGTCGAGGCGATCGGCTTGGCGTTCGCCTCGGTCTGGGCGGCGGCCTCGTACACCGCGCCCGGGGTCGCCTGATAGTGCGGAAACAGTCCCACGAGCGGTGAGCCTAACCTCTCACAGGGCCACGCAAATCCGCCGCCGGGTCATGGTCCGACAACGAACTCGAGAGCGGCCAGGCGTCGCCTCAGCCTCTCATCGGCGGTGAACAGCTGGTCGCGCAAACGCTCGGCCACGGCGGCGTACAAC
>JACCVZ010000141.1 GCA_013697905.1 Nocardioidaceae bacterium | reverse complement strand
GGAATCGGGAGGCGAACAGCGCCGAGCCGCCCACCTCGGTGGTCACGATGTCTTCGATCTCGTCGGGCTCGAACAGGCAGAGCGAAGCGCCAGGGGGCTCGGCGTCGGTCTCGGGGATCCGGATCACGATGCCGTCGTCGCCGGCCATCGCCTGTGCGTCGATGCCGAAGCGCTCGCGCATCCGGGCGCCGATGGCCAGCGCCCACGGACCGTGCACCGCCGCGCCGTACGGCGAGTGCAGGATCAGCCGCCAGTCGCCGAGCTCGTCGCGACAGCGCTCGACCAGCAGCTGCCGGTCGTGTGGCACATAGCCGGTGTCGCTGCGCTGCTCGACGATGAACGACACCAGGTTGGCCGCGGCGAACGCGTCGAGCCCGGCGGCCGCAGCCCGCTCCACCCCCTTGGCCTCGGTCAGCGTGGTCAGCTCGCGGACGAACCCGCCGACGGCCGCACCCAGCTCGGCGGGCCGACCGAGCGCGTCACCCTTCCAGAACGGCAGCTTGCCGGGCCGACCGGGGGCGGGCGAGACCAGGACCCGATCATGAGTGATGTCCTCGATCCGCCAGCTCGACGCGCCTAGCGCGAAGATGTCGCCGACCCTCGACTCGTAGACCATCTCCTCGTCGAGCTCGCCGACCCGGGCACCTGGCGCCGAGCGGCCGTTGGACGAGGACCCGATCAGGAAGACGCCGAACAGCCCACGGTCGGGGATCGTGCCGCCGGAGGTGACGGCGAGTCGCAGCGAACCGGGGCGACCGGTGATGGTGTCGGCTACCCGGTCCCACACGAGCCGGGGCCGGAGCTCGGCGAACTCGTCGGACGGATAACGCCCCGCCAGCAGGTCGAGGGTGGCGTCGTACGCCGACCGGGGGAGCGTCGCGAACGACGCCGCGCGGCGCACCAGGTCAAAGAGGTCGTCGGTGCTCCAGGTGTCGAGGGCGACCGCCGCCACGACCTGCTGGGCCAGCACGTCGAGGGGGTTGGTCGGCACCTTGAGCGCCTCGATCTGTCCAGCGCGCATCCGCTCGACGGTGACAGCGGTCTGCACCAGGTCGGCGCGGTGCTTGGGAAACACCACACCGCGGGAGATGTCACCGACGTTGTGACCGGCCCGGCCGACCCGCTGCAACCCGCTGGCGACCGACGGTGGTGACTCCACCTGGATGACCAGGTCGACGGCGCCCATGTCGATGCCGAGCTCGAGGCTCGAGGTAGCCACCACGCAGGGGAGCCGCCCGGCTTTGAGGTCTTCTTCGATCAGCGCCCGCTGCTCCTTGCTCACCGATCCGTGGTGGGCACGGGCAATGATTTCGGGGACACCGCGGGAGGCACCGCTCTGAGCCATGATCTCAGCCGGCTGACCGGAGGCGGGCAGCTCGTCGCCGAGGCGCTCGAGTGCGATCTCGTTGAGCCGGGCGGTCAGGCGCTCGGCCAGCCGACGAGAGTTGGCGAAGACGATCGTGGAGTGGTGCTCGCGCACCAGGTCGACGATCCGCTCCTCGACGTGCGGCCAGATCGACGGCCGTGGCGCATCTCCGGCCGCCGGACCCTCGAACTCCTTGACCTCGGTGCCGAGGGTGCCGAGCTCGGTCATGTCCTCGATGGGTACGACGACCTGGAGGTCCCACTGCTTCTGCGACGGAGGCGAGACCACCTCGACCGGTTGGGCGCCGCCGAGGAAACGCGCCACCTCGTCGATGGGGCGCACGGTCGCCGACAGCCCGATCCGCTGGGCCGGTCGCTCGAGCAGTGCGTCGAGCCGCTCGAGCGACAGTGCCATGTGGGCACCCCGCTTGGTGCCGGCGACGGCGT
The DNA here is from genome assembly GCA_013697905.1 of Nocardioidaceae bacterium. Lineage (GTDB taxonomy): Bacteria > Actinomycetota > Actinomycetes > Propionibacteriales > Nocardioidaceae > JACDHG01. The sequence goes on along the minus strand of JACCVZ010000141.1, from coordinate 639 downwards.
GCACCTCGTCGATGATCACCGTGTCGACGCCCTGGAGAGACTCCCGTGCCTGCGACGTCAGCATCAAGAACAGCGACTCCGGCGTCGTGATCATGATGTCCGGCGGGCTCGCTGACAGCTTGCGCCGGTCAGCCTGCGAGGTGTCGCCGGAGCGGATGCCGACGGTGACGTCGCGCACTTTCTCGCCGAGGCGGGCGGCGGCATGGGAGATCCCGGCCAACGGTGCGCGCAGGTTGCGCTCGACGTCGACCGCGAGCGCCTTCAGCGGCGAGACGTAGAGCACCTGACATCGCTGTCGCTTCTGCGCCGGCGCGGGAGTCGTGGTCAGCCGGTCGAGCGCCCACAAGAAGGCTGACAGCGTCTTGCCGGACCCGGTCGGCGCCACGACCAGCGCGTGTCGGCCGGCGGAGATCGCCCGCCACGCACCGGTCTGAGCCGGTGTCGGTGCGGCGAAGGCGTCGGCGAACCAGGCGCGGGTCGCCGGTGAGAAGCCGGTCAGCTCGGGGGCGGTTGTGCTCACCGGTTCATCCTGCCCGATCGCGCCGACAGTTCTGCTGCACGTGCACCGGTCCCGGCCAGCCCTGCCAGCTGCCCCGGGTTTGGCCGGGTGCCGTTACAAGTCGCCACCCTCGTCGAGCA
>JACCVZ010000136.1 GCA_013697905.1 Nocardioidaceae bacterium | reverse complement strand
AGCAAGCATGACCACCGGGACTGTTGACACAGCGACTGTTCTGCGACGACAGCGGGAACCATCCGGTCCAGGCTCGGAGCCGCCCGCCGACAGCAAGGCGCCCAGCAAACGGCCGGGGCCGAATCTGAACACTCGATAAGCCCCTTCCGCAACATCTGCTGGGGCTCCTCACCTAACTCGTCGTTGGCCGCGCTTTAGGCCCACCTTCGACTTGTCAGCCACACCTTATGATGCAGCCTGAACCCTGCCGGGCCGTTGTGCGTGTTTAAGGGTGGGAGGTTCCATGCCGGAGGACCCAGCTGCACTGATGGAGCAGCTGCACAACGAGCACGCCGCCGCGCTGTGGGGCTTCTGCATGCGGTTGACGGGTCAGGATCGGGCTCATGCCGAAGACGTCGTTCAGGAGACACTGCTGAGGGCCTGGCGCAACTTCAAAGTCCTCGACAAGTCGCAGGGATCGGTACGAGCGTGGCTGTTCACGGTCGCGCGCAACATTGTGATCGACGAATGGCGTACGAGGCGGTCCCAGAGCGAGTTCTCCGTGGCCGACGTGCCCGACGCGACTGTTGCAGATGACCGCACCGACGGGCTGCTCCTGTCGTGGATCGTGGCCGAGGCCGTCACGAAACTGTCGCCGGAGCATCGTGCGGTACTGCTGGAGTGTTACTTCCGGGGCGTCTCGGTGGCGGAGGCCGCGCGTCGTCTGGGTGTTCCGGAGGGCACGGTGAAGTCGCGCACTCATTACGCCCTGCGCGCCCTGCGGTTGGGACTCGAAGAGATGGGGGTGAGCGCATGAGCTGCGAATTCGCCCACTACGACGGCGCCTACGTCCTGGGTGCCCTGTCGCCGACCGAACGCTCCGAATACCAGCACCACCTGCGCGAATGCGCCGAGTGCGCACAAGCCGTGCAGGAACTCGCCGGTCTGCCCGGCCTGCTCGGGCGGGTCTCGGCAGACGTGCTGGAGTCCCCGCTGGTCGACGAGCCGGTGCCCGCAACACTTCTTCCGGCACTCGTCCGGCAGGCGCGACGTACTCAGCGCCGCCGTCTGTGGGTGACCGCCGGAACGGCTGCTGCTGCCACGGTGGTCGTCGCGACCGCTTCGCTGACGATCACGGGAGCGCTCGACGACACCCCCACGGTCCTACCGCCTTCCCCCGGCTCGAGTGTCACCGGTCAGGCGAGTCAGGCGATGGTGCCGGTCGGCTCCGAACCGGTGTCCGCAGACCTGGCTCTGACGAGCGTGGCCTGGGGCACCCGTCTCGAACTCACCTGCACCTATGCGCACGATGACGGCGAGCACCAGGTCTGGGCCCCTTGGACGTACGCCATGTTCGTCCGAACTCGTGAGGGACAGCTGGAGCAGGTCGCCACCTGGCGGGCGCTGCCCGGCAAGACGATGCAGCTTGCCGCGGCGACGGCGACGAGCCGAGACGACATCTCCTCAGTGGAGATTCGAACGGCGGACGGCAACCCCGTGCTGAAGCTGGCCCTGTGAAAGGTAGCCCTCCCGCCAGGCGGCCAACACGCCCGCGAGGATCGCCACGACCTCCGACACTGCCGCCGCCCACACGTTGCCACCAGACCAGTGCGCGTGAATGCCGAACAGTCCCACCGTTGAGGAGATGACGAACGCGGCGAGCGTCGACACACCGAACCCGACGGCCAAGAACAGCGGAACCCACTGCCACCACAAGACCAGCAGGACCGCGATCACGATGCCGGCAACGGCGTTCACCATGAACGACGGACCGATGACGTGCTGGTCACGTACCCCGTCGAACCACATCGTGAGGTGGATGTAGGCCGACACTAAGACCGCCGCCGCTGCCAAGAGTCGTGCCTTCACTGTCTTCTCCGTCCCACCGCCGTGTTTCCTCGGCCATCCGTGTCTACACCATTCATCACGGAACTGGCAGCGATCAGGTTCACCTCACCGCCAACCGTCGGCGCGTCGCCCGTCCCTGGGCTGTCAGGGAGACCCGGTCGGCGAGGTTGTCCGATCCGCTTGGGGGCCGTACGCGGTGAGGAAGCGGTCGCGAAAGGTGTCCATTCGACAGACTGGTGCGTCCGGGCCGGGATTCATCCCGTCCTCCCAACCCCACCCCGATATCCGGTCTAGCACGGCTG
>JACCVZ010000117.1 GCA_013697905.1 Nocardioidaceae bacterium | reverse complement strand
GGCCGTGCAGGGCGGAGACGGCGTACGGCTGGCCCAACCCCAGGTTCCACAGACCGCTCGCATCAGCCTCACCGCGCAGGTCGTCGACCTTGTTGGCGGCCAAGATCACCGGTTTGCCGGAGCGACGAAGAATCTTGACGACAGTTTCGTCGGTGTCGGTGATCCCTACCCCACTGTCGACCACGAACAAGACAGCGTCGGCCAGGCTGACCGCGACTTCGGCCTGCAAGGAGATCTGCTCAGCGAGCCCCCGCGCCTCGGGATCCCAACCGCCGGTGTCGACAACCGTGAACGACCGCCCGCTCCACGTCGCCTCGTAAGTCACCCGGTCGCGGGTGACGCCGGGAACGTCTTCGACGACTGCCTCACGGCGACCCAGGATGCGGTTGACCAACGTCGACTTCCCGACGTTGGGGCGTCCCACGACGGCCAGCACGGGCAGTTGTGCAGCAGCGGGCGGGGCATCTGACGCCTCGGCCGCCGAAGGGTCGGCAGATGAAGTGCTGGCCGCGCTGTACGACGGTTTCTCGCGGGTCATTGCTTCCTTCCCTGCCGCATACTCGCGGGCGGCAGCGGTTTGCGCGCTCGTGTGTCGGTCACCGGCAGCGGCCATTGCCCGATCGGCGCGCACCTCACCTGGACGTGCGCTGCGGGTGCCGCCTGCATCTCCGCCCGGCAACCGATTCCTGAGCCGTCGGCCCGGCAAGGTCACCTTGTCGAGCGTCAGCGGCGCCCCGAAGACTGTACCGAGTCGAGCGTCGTGACCGGACATCGACGAGGTACCCGACCGGACCCCACACCTGGCGTCGGCGGGGTTCGCTGCCCCATCTGCGACAGGTCGCGCGGTCAGTCACTCGTCGAGACGGTCTTTGACGAGACCCACGATCGTCGTGATCACCGCGTCGAGCGCGAGGTCGGTGGAGTCGATGACGACGGCGTCGTCCGCCGCCCTCAACGGTGATGTCGCGCGCGACGAGTCATGGGTATCTCGGCTGATCAGGTCTGTCTGAACCGTCGAGACGTCCTGCCGCTGGCCGTCGCTGAGCTCAGCTGAGCGGCGGGCGGCGCGGGCACTGGGATCAGCGACAAGGTAGATCTTGAGCTCGGCGTCCGGTGCAACCACCGTCCCGATGTCTCGGCCCTCGATGACGATGCCGCCGATGCCGATGATCGCCCGTTGCTGATCCACGAGCAGCTGGCGCACCCGCGGGACGGCGCTGACCGCACTGACCGCTTTGGTGGTCTCGGCGAACCGTATCTGCTCCGACACGTCGGCCGCTGACAGCCGGATCGATGGGTCTCGAGGGTCGGTACCAGACTCGAGCCGAACAGTCTCGGCGCGGGCAGCGACAGCTTCCGAGTCATCCACGTCGACGCCGTCGAGTAGCATCTGCCACGTCATGGCCCGATACATCGCACCCGAGTCGAGGTAGCGCAGGCCTAGTCGAGTGGCCACGCCGCGACTGGTGCTCGACTTGCCCGATCCGGCTGTACCGTCGATCGCGATCACCATTCGCTGCAGGTCCTCGGTCACCACGAGGCGTCTCTCCTTCTCGATGTCGGCCCCGCGCGAACAGGCGTGGCGCCACGAGGCTATCGGTGTACCGACCAGTTCCGGGCGCGCAGCGCATCGATCAGGGACTCGGCCCGTCGTTCGGCCACATCGATCTCCACCAGTCCGAACGCTCGTCCGGGGTCGTGGTCGATCCGCAGGTCCTCGATGTTGACACCGGCCTCGCCCGCATCGGCGAACAGCCGCGCCAGTGCGCCAGGCTCGTCGGGGATGGAGACGTTGACCGTTGCGAATAACCGGGTCGCACCACCATGTTTGCCCGGAATGGCTTCGGTACCGGCCACCCCGGCACGAAGAATCTTCTCCAGACGCTCCCCGTCGCCGGTGCCAAGCGACTCCACCAAGTCGTCGATCCCGTCGCGCACCTGGGTGAGCAGCAGCGTCAACGCCTCAGCGTTCGCCAGCACGATCTGCCGCCACAGCTCCGGGTCACCGGCCGCCACCCGTGTCACGTCACGAACCCCCTGCCCGCTGAGGGCAAGGTGGTTGCGCGGCGCATCTGCCAGCGACCCGGCCGCCAGTACCGCCACGAGGTGCGGCAGGTGCGAGACACGGGCGACGGCGGTGTCGTGGTCGTCGGCGGCCATCTCGACGACGGTGGCACCACAGGCTTCGACCAGCGCCCGCACCGACGCCACAGCGGCGGCGTTGCAGTCGTCTCGGCGTACGACGGCCCAGGCGCGACCCTCGAAGAGGTCAGGTGCCGACGCCATCGGGCCGGACCGCTCGCTGCCGGCCATCGGATGGCCGCCGACATACCGCCGGGCATCGGCTCGGGAGCCTGCGACCTCCGCCCAGGCCTGCGCCTTGACGCTCCCGACGTCGGTCACGACAGCTCGGGGATAAGTCTCGAGCGCCGCGATGATCTCACTCCCGAGGTGGTCCGGCGGCGTCGCAACCACTACGAGGCGAACCCGGTCGGGGTCCGGTGCCTCCTCCGATCCGGCCCCACGGGAGGAGGCCACATGCGCGGCCCGTCGATCGACGTCGGTGATGAACACCTCGATGCCCGCCCGCGACAACGCCATCGCCACCGAACCACCGATCAGACCTGCGCCTACGACCAGCACTGGTCCGTCCAACGCGGGTCGCTCCGAGACAGCACGGCTCATGGGCCGAAGCGTAGTGGTCGCCAGCCGAGACATCGCGACGTCTCGCCCGCCGCGCCTCACAGCCCGACCGCGTCGAGCAGCGTGCCCAGCTCACCGGTGTTGAGCTGCCGCACTCGACCGGTGCTGAGGTCGCCGAGCCGGATCGGGCCGATGGCCGTGCGGGATAGCCGGACAACCGGGTGACCAACCTCCGTGAGCAGCCGCCTAACGATCCGGTTGCGCCCCTCGTGCAGGGCAAGCTCGACGATGGACTTGCCGCCCTGGGTGGACACCACCTTGAAGCCGTCTGGCTGGACCGGCCCGTCCTCGAGCGTGATCCCGGCCAGCAACCGTCGGCGGAGGTGCGGGGAGACCGCCCCCTCGACGTGGGCGACGTACGTCTTGGTCAGCTCGAACGACGGATGTGCCAGCCGGTGCGCGAACTCGCCGTGGTTCGTGAGCATGATCAGGCCCGAGGTGTCGGTGTCGAGGCGGCCGACGTGGAACAGCCGCTCGGGCCGGTCGCCGACCAGGCTGCTCAGGTCGCGCCGTCCCTGCTCGTCGGACATCGAGCTGACCATCCCCCGCGGTTTGTTGCCGACCAGGTAGACATACGCCTGCGCGACCGGGATCCGCGCGCCGTCGACACGGATGACCGCCGTCTCAGGGTCGACTTTCGCACCCAGCTGGGTGACCACCGCACCGTTCACCTCGACCCGTCCGGCGGCCATCATGGTCTCGCTGGTGCGACGGCTCGCCACGCCCGACTGGGCGAGCGCCTTCTGCAGCCGCATCAGCCGTTCGGGCTCGCCGTCGGTCACTCCACACCCGTCCCCGTCACCTCGTCGGCGAACTCTAGCTCGCCTTCGATCTCGGCCATCTCCGGCAGGTACGGCGCGATCTCCGGCAGCTGATCCGGACTGGTCAACCCCATCCGCTCCAGAAAGTACGACGTCGTGCGGAACAAGTGCGCACCCGTCTCGCGGTCGGTGCCGGACTCCTCCACCAGCCCGCGCGTCACCAGCGTGCGGATGACACCGTCGACGTTCACGCCGCGAATCGCCGACACCCGGGCACGGCTGACAGGCTGGCGGTACGCCACCACAGCCAACGTCTCGAGCGCCGCCTGGGTCAGCCGGGCTTGTTGTCCCTCGCGGACGAACTGCTCGACCACCGGCGCGTACTCCTCGCGCGTGTAGTACCGCCAACCCCGGCCGACCTGCCGCAGCTCGAACCCTCTCCCCTGCTCGTCGTACTCCGTGGCCAGTCGCTCCAGAGCCCGAGAGACCTGGTCCGGCGGGAAACCGACGGCCTGCGCGAGGCTGAGGTGGTCGAGCGGCTGGTCTGCCACCATCAGCACCGCTTCCAGGGCCGGGGCGAGCTCGACCTCCCCGACGTCGAAAGAGTGCTGTACGCCGGTGACCTCACCGGCTGTCTCGGCGGCTGGACTGTGCTCGCGCTGGGTCACATGGCTCCCTCAGGGTGCGTGTCGGGCGGGACGTCGCCGCCCGCCGGCTGGGCCAGCAGGGCGATGTCGGTGTCGGTGACGGACGCTGCCGGTCGCTCGTCGGTGGCGCGGGTGTCGTCATACTCGTCGCGCACCTGGATCTCGCCGTCATCGCTGCCTGTCCAGCGGACACTCAGCTCGCCGAGTGCGGCTGCCTGGTCGAACGCCACCACGCCCTCGCGGAACAGCTCCAGCAGGGCGAGGAACCGGGCGACCGTGGTGATGGTGTCCGGCGAGTCCGACGTCAGCGAACGGAACGTCGCGGTGCGCTGCCGACGCAGCCGGTCGACGATGACCGCCGCCTGCTCCCGCACGCTGACCGTCGGAGCGTGCAGGTGCGCCAGCCCGAGCTGCGGCTCCTCCTTGGGCGCCAACACCCGGGCGGCCAGCGCCGCGAACTCCTCGGGTCCGATCGCGATGAGCACCTCGGGCAGCAGGGCACTGAACCGCTCCTCGAGGGAAACCGTCCGCGGCACCCGCCGGGACTCGGCCGCCAACCGGGCATCGATGATGCCTCCCACCTGCTTGAAGGCGCGGTACTGCAGCAGCCGGGCGAACAGCAGGTCGCGCGCCTCGAGAAGAGCGAGGTCTTCTTCGTCCTCGACCTGTGCCGAGGGCAGCAGCCGGACGATCTTCAGATCCAGCAGGGTGGCTGCGATGACAAGGAAGCCGGTGGTCTGGTCCAGGTCCCACGCCCCCCCGAGCTTCTTGATGTGCTCGATGAAGTCATCAGTGACTCGCGACAGGGAGACCTCGGTGATGTCCAGCCTGTGCTTGGAGATCAGTTGCAACAACAGGTCGAAGGGCCCTTCGAAGTTGTCGAGCTGGACGGCGAAGCCGCTCGCAGTGGGTGGCAGCTCAGGGCCGGCCGGCCCGTCCGAGCCGAGGCCGGCGGCGGTAGCGTTCACTGCTCGCGCAACCGCCGCACCAACGGACTCCCCTCACCCTCGGCTTCGACGCCCTCGAGCGCGAGGTGAATGGCCTCCCGGACGATCCGCCCCCGGTCGACTGCCAACCGGTGCTGTCCACGCAGCTTCAGTCGGGTGTGCTCGAGGTCGAGCAGCTCGTCCGCAGTGACGTAGACCGTGATCTTCTCGTCGTGGCGGACCCGGCGGCTGGCCTCACGCCGGCTTTCGGACGTCGCTTCGCCGTCGTCGTGGACAACCCCGTCGGCGAGACGGGGGTCGGCCGCCGGTGCGCCAGGGTCGACGTCGGCGCGCCTGCCCTTCGTGGAACGGAACAGCTCATCCGCTCCGGGCAGGCTTACACGTCGCGACACCGCGCCACCACCTCCCTAGCGAGCGCCCGGTATGCGTCTGCTCCCGCCGAGCCGCTGGCGTACGCCGTCAACGGCTCACCTGCCACCGTTGCCTCGGAGAACTTCACCGTCCGGCGAATGACGGTGTGGAAGACCGCATCGCCCCACCCGGCGACCAGCGTCTGCAGCACCTCACGATCGTGCAGAGTGCGGCCGTCGAACATGGTGCCGAGCAGCCCGACGATGCGAAGCCTCGGGTTGAGACGGTCCTGTACCCTGTCGATCGTGCCCGTGAGCAAGGCAACTCCGCGCAGCGCGAAGTACTCGCACTCGAGCGGGACGATGACGCCGTCAGCCGCGGCGAGCGCGTTGACCGTGAGAAGCCCCAACGACGGCTGGCAGTCGATCAAGATCACGTCGTAGCGGCTCAGCGCAGGTGCGAGCGCCCTGGCGAGCACCTGCTCGCGGGCCACCTCGTTGATCAGCTGCATCTCGGCGCCGGCAAAGTCGATGTTTGACGGGATCAGGTCGACCCCGTCGACGCCGGTCTGCATGATCACCTCGTCGAGCGGGACGTCTCGCTCGAGCATGAGGTGGTAGATCGTGGTGTTCATCTCGTGCGGGTTCATACCGAGCCCCACAGTCAAGGAGGCCTGCGGGTCGAAGTCGACGACCAGGACCTTGTTGCCGTGCTCGGCCAGAGCAGCTCCGAGGTTGATGACCGTGGTGGTCTTGCCCACGCCACCCTTTTGGTTACACAAGGCGATGACCAGAGCGCTGGTGCGGTCCCGCAGGGGCGTCGGGTCGGGAAGATCCGGGACCGGCCGACCAGTGGGTCCAAGCGGGGCCCCGTCGGGAGTCCCCGGACCCTCGACGCTTCCGAACGGTGAGACGGGGTCGGCGTCGCTATCGGACCGTAGCGTCACGCCCTCATCGACCTCTTGTGTCGGGCTCTTGGGCGGAGGGACGAAGGTCGGCTCACTCACGTCTCGGGCCTCTCATCGGTTTGTCTACACGTCGGCATATGGCCGGGCGCTGCGACTCTAAGCCGTGGTTCGACCGCACGACAAGCGGCGCGCGACATCTGTTGACGACCTTGCGGTGGACATCCACATGCCGTCCACCGCCTGTTGACAACCCTGTGCACGAGCTAGGGTCCCAGCGGCCGTTCCCGCTCCGGCTCCGTCGCAGTCAGCGCCGCCGGTGAGGCGCCCGATTCAGCTCAACGCTCGCGGATGAGAGGTCGCGTACACCTCACGAAGCCGGTCGACGGTGACCAGCGTGTAGACCTGGGTGGTGGTCACTGAAGCATGCCCGAGCAGCTCCTGCACCACCCGTACGTCGGCTCCGCCGTCGAGTAGGTGGGTGGCAAACGAGTGCCGCAACGTGTGCGGAGAGACGTCGACCGCCAGTCCGGCCCGGCGCGCCGCCTTGCCGAGCACGGTCCACGCCGACTGCCGCGAGAGCCGACCGCCACGGGCGTTGAGGAAGACCGCGGGACTGCCCCTACCGGCGGTCACCAGCTCCGTCCGGGCGGTCGTCAGGTAGCGGGCGCAGGCATCACGCGCGTACGACCCGATCGGGACCACCCGCTCCTTGCCGCCCTTCCCGAACAGCCGCACCACGTCGTCGTCGAAGTCCACCTCATCGACGTCGAGCCCCACCGCCTCCGAGATGCGGGCGCCGGTGCCGTACAAGAACTCCAGCAGCGCCCGGTCCCGCAATGCCAGCGCCGTGCCCGCCTTCCCCGCGGCGTCCAGGATGGCCTCGATATCGGCGAGCGGCAGCGCCTTGGGCAACCGTCGAGGGGGGGCGGGCGGTTTCACCGACTGCGCCGGGTCGAGTGCGGTCAAGCCCTCGGTCTGCGTGAACGCATGGAAGCCCCGGACTGCTACCAGCGTGCGGGCCGCACTGCTCGCGCTCAGCGGTGGGTGGCCGGCGCTGCCTTCGCGGAGCACCATCAAGAACTCGGTCACCTCCGTCGACGTCACCGACTCGACCTTGTCGACGTCGCAGGCACCGAGGAACTCGACGTAGCGACGCAGGTCACGCCGGTACGACGTGAGCGTGTTGGCGGCAAGACCGCGCTCGACCGTGAGGTGGTCGAGATAGGTGCGGACGGCGGGAACGAGCGGTCCCCCTTGCTGGCTCAGGCGAGGACCTTGTCGAGGGCGCGGCAGCTGAGCTCATGCGCCTGCGCCACCGGAGCGTAGGTGAGCTCACCGGCGTGGGTGTTGAGCCCCAACGCAAGCGAGTGGTCGTCGCGCAGCGCCTGCTGCCACCCCTTGTCGGCCAGCGCCACGGCGTACGGGAGCGTCACGTTGGTGAGCGCGTACGTCGACGTGTGCGGCACGGCGCCAGGCATGTTCGCCACGCAGTAGAACACCGAGTTGTGCACGAGGTACGTCGGGTCGTCGTGCGTGGTCGGACGGGAGTCCTCGAAACAACCGCCCTGGTCGATCGAGATATCGACGAGCACCGAGCCTGGCTTCATTCGCGACACCAGCTCGTTCGAGACCAGCGTCGGCGCCTTCGCACCGGGAACCAGCACGGCGCCGATCACCAGATCGGCGTCGAGCACCGCACGCTCCACCTCGTAGGTGTTGGACGCAACCGTTTGCAGGTGTCCCTGGTAGATCCGGTCAGCCTGCCGTAGCCGCTCGATATTGCGGTCGAGGAGGAGCACCTCCGCCTGCATGCCGAGGGCGATAGCGGCCGCGTTCATGCCGGAGACGCCGGCGCCGATGACGACGGTCTTGGCGGCGTACACGCCGGATACGCCACCCATCAACACACCCCGGCCGCCACCTTGGCGCATCAGATGATAGGCACCCGCCTGCGGTGCCAGCCGGCCGGCGACCTCGCTCATCGGCGCCAGCAGCGGCAGGGCGCCGTCAGGGGTCTGAACGGTCTCGTAGGCGATCGAGGTGACCCCCCGCTCGAGTAGCGCGTCGGTGCACTCTCGGGACGCGGCCAGGTGCAGGTAGGTGAAGAGCGTCTGCCCCTCGCGCATGCGGGGGTACTCCTCCGCGATCGGCTCCTTGACCTTGAGGATCAGCTCAGCCTTCTCCCAGACGTCATCCGCCGTGTCGAGGATGGCCGCGCCGGCGGCAACGAAGTCCTCGTCGGGGATGGACGACCCACTTCCGGCGCTCGCCTGCACGTACACCTCGTGCCCACGGGCAGCGAGCTCGTGCACACCGGCAGGGGTGATCGCCACCCGGTACTCATGGTTCTTTACTTCCTTCGGTACGCCGACCAACATGTTCTCACTCTTCCACGAGCCAGCTGGCTCCTCGTCGTCAGTCCTGCGCGGACCGGCAGGGGCAAGGGCTGTGCAACCTCGCTCACCGGGGCCTCGTCATGCAGTCGACGCAACCCGGACTTCTGCCTGGCAACCTACTGCATCAGTCGCTGACGCGAAACTGTCAGACAACGAATTACCGCACTTCGAGATTGCAAACGCACGGTATCCGTGGTGGCAACGGTCAACCGCGAGTGATCCCGCCGGTGAGAGGACGCGTCGACCTCACACCTCGTCCTCATCGTGCGGGCGACGGAGCCCGGACTCGTCCACGGGCAGCCGCAGCTCGCCCTGACGCTCGAGGGCGGCCGCGATCAGCCCGCTGAACAGCGGATGCGGCCGGGTGGGACGCGAACGCAGCTCCGGGTGTGCCTGCGTGGAGACGTAGTAGGGATGGACGTCGGGCGGCAGCTCGACATATTCGACGAGCTCACGGTCAGGTGACAGCCCGCTGAAGACGAGCCCGGCGGCCTCCAGGTCGCCGCGAAACTTGTTGTTCACCTCGTAGCGGTGCCGGTGGCGCTCCTCGACCCGCTCCGAGCCGTAGGCCTTGGCGACCAGCGAACCTGGCTGGAGGTCAGCCGGGTAGAGCCCGAGACGCATGGTGCCGCCCAGGTCGCCCACGCCTTGCACGATGTCGCGCTGCTCCTCCATGGTTGCGATCACCGGCTGCGCGGCCGACGGCTCGAACTCGGTCGAGCCCGCGTCGACCAGCTGAGCCACGTGGCGGGCGAACTCGATCACCATGCACTGCAGTCCAAGGCACAACCCGAGCGTTGGAACCTTCTGCTCGCGGGCATACCGCAGGGCGCCGACCTTGCCCTCGATGCCACGCACTCCGAAACCCCCGGGCACGCAGACGGCGTCGACGTCGTGAAGCTTCGCGGCCGCACCTTCGGGCGTCTGGCAGTCGTCGGATGCCACCCAGCGAAGATTGACCCGCGCCGCGTGGTCGAACCCACCGGCGCGCAACGCCTCGACAGTCGACAGGTATGCGTCCGGCAGGCCGACGTACTTGCCGACCAGGGCCACCTCGACCGCCTCGTCAGGATGGTGCACGCGTTGCAGCAGCTGATCCCACCGGGTCCAGTCAACGTCATGGAACGGCAGGTTGAGCCGGCGTACGACGTAGGCGTCCAGACCCTCGGAGTGCAGCACCTTCGGGATGTCGTAGATGGACGGTGCGTCGACCGCGGCCACCACGGCCTCGTCGTCGACGTCGCACATCAGCGAGATCTTGCGCTTGATGCTGTCGGGGATCTCACGGTCAGCCCGGCACACCACGGCGTCCGGTGCGATCCCGATGGAGCGCAGCGCGGCGACGGAGTGCTGGGTCGGCTTGGTCTTGAGCTCGCCGGACGGGCCGATGTAGGGCACCAACGACACGTGCAGGAAGAAGCAGTTGTCACGGCCGATGTCATGGCGCACCTGACGGGCGGCCTCGAGGAACGGCAGTGACTCGATGTCTCCGACGGTGCCGCCAATCTCGGTGATGACGACGTCGACGTCATCGTCGGCCATCGCCCGAATGCGTTCCTTGATCTCGTTGGTGATGTGCGGAATCACCTGGACGGTGTCGCCGAGGTAGTCGCCGCGGCGCTCCTTGGCAATCACCGTCGAGTAGACCTGGCCGGTCGTGACGTTGGCTCGCTGGCCGAGGTCGACGTCGAGGAAACGTTCGTAGTGGCCGATGTCGAGATCGGTCTCTGCACCGTCGTTGGTGACGAAGACCTCGCCGTGCTGGAACGGGTTCATCGTCCCAGGGTCGACGTTGAGGTAGGGGTCGAGCTTTTGCATCGTGACCCTGAGCCCGCGCGACTTCAGCAGTCGGCCAAGAGACGAGGCTGTCAGCCCCTTGCCCAGCGACGAGGCAACTCCACCTGTGACGAACAGATGCCTGGTCGGCGACGCGACTGCCAAAATCATGCTCCCGTGGTAGCTCTGACGGGCGGCGGGGCAACCCACCCCTCCACGGGGTTCCAATCTATCAACACCCCACCCGGCCGCGTGACGCCACGCCCACTGGCCGGCGCTTACAGCCCTCAGTCCGCCGCCACACCGACCCCGGGTGGCAGCACGGGTTTGCCGTCGACGACGCCATAGTCGCCCGGCCGCCCTGCGAGTGCGGTCGCGAGGCCGTACACGGTGGTGACGAGACCGGACGGTGAGGTGCCGGCGTTGGCCGTCGAGACGCGCATTCGGGCGAAGTCGCCGTTGTCGGCGATGGCGGCCAGCACGCCACCGGTGTCTCGCCCGGTGGGAGGGGTGGTCACGATGACTGCGTCGCCGGCTCGGGCGAAGGCCGCCACAAGTTCGGAAGCGATCAGGTTGGCGGCGACTGTCACCTCGTCGGCGCCGTGGGCACCCGAGGCCAGCACGACCACCAGCGAGCCGCGACGCAGCGGATCCTTGTCGAGCTCGACCAGCTTCGCGCCTTGTAACTCCGAGTCGATCTTGACGGCTGTGCTGTCGTAGCGGGTGTTGTCGCCCATGCCGACGTACGCCCGGGCGAGGACGGCGCCGAAGCGCGGGTAGACATCGTCGGCTGGGGGTGCGACGACATCGCTGGCCCCGGCCAGCGAACTGTCCGCGACGGAACCAACATAGGTCTTCTTCGCCGAGTCGAGTACGTCGGCGTCAACGGTCACCACCAGGGCTGTGCTGCCGCCGGCATCCTGGATCGCCTGAACGGTGTCGTCGACGGACGTCGTCGAGATGCCTGGGAGGGCGACGATCGTGACCTGAGCACCAGTCAGCCGATCTCGGAGCAGTCGTGGAGCGAGCGCGCCGCTCCAGGCCCCGTCAAAGATGTGGGCGTCTCTGCTCGCCGCGATCTGGTCGCGAAGCTTCTGGTTGGCGGCCTTCAGGGAACCCGAGTCGTGGCTGCCCTCCGCCTGCTGCAGGCGGCCGGCGCCGAGCGCGATCCCGACGGCCAACGTGATCAACGCGGCGAAGATGGGCAGCAGGTGGCGCCGCAACGTGCTCACCTCGTGCGCTCCCGGGCCCAGCTGGCGGCGTCGTCGAACCAAGCCCTGACCTGAACCCACCAGTCCTGTCCCACCGGTGTGGTGGCGACCGCGGCGACGACGGCTGCGACCCCCAGCAGCACCAAGCAGAAGACGAGCCAGCCCCTGATGCGGTGGTGGTACAGCCGCGCCACCGCCTTGGCGTCGACAAGCCGTGACCCCACGGTGGAGCGGGTGAGGAACGAGCTCGCCATGCCGGACCGGCCCTTGTCGAGCAGCTCCACCAAGGTGGCGTGCGACCCGACCATGACGATGAGAGCGGCGTTGTTGGCGTTCGCCAGCAGCAAGGCGGCGTCCTCGCTGCTGCCGCTGGCGACCAGCTTCTGGTGGGTCACTGCAAGCCGCTCGAGCCGCTCGAGGCCGCCGGACCGGCTGGCGTTGCTCGTGTGCCCGATCACCTCGCTCCCGCCGCGCAGCGCGGCCTCAGAGATGTCGTCGCCAGAAGTGACGACGACATCGGGGCGGTAGCCGGCCTCGATCAGAGCATCAGCGCCCGCGTCGACCCCTACCAGAACCGGTCTGTTCTCACGGATGAACATCCGCAGCCCACGAAGGTCACTCGTGTAGTCGAACGTGCGCAGCACCACGACGACGTGCCGGCCGTCGAACGACGTCTTGGTGGTCGGAAGTCCCTCTCCGTCGAGCAGCAGCCGCTGGTCGCGGTGCAGGTGCTCGACGGCGTTGGCGCTGAAAGCCTCAAGCTGGCTGGCCATGCTGTCGCGCGAGGACTTCATGGCGGCCGCGACGGAGTCCGCGTCTTGGCGTACGCCGGTCGCGGCCGAGCGGTCGTCGACGTAGACCGTGTCGCCGTCGACGCGGATCAGGTCGCCGTCGTTGACGGCGCCGAACAGCTTGGCGCCGACGTCGTCCAGCAGCGGGATGCCCGCTGCGACCAGGACCTCGGGTCCGAGGTTGGGGTAGCGACCGGAGATGGACGGGGCGACGTTGACCACGGCCGCGACCTGCGCCTCAACCAGGGCGACCGCAGCCGACCTGTCCATGTCGACGTGGTCGATCAGAGCGATGTCACCAGGACGCAGGCGCCTGGCCAGCACGCGGGTACGCCGACCGAGGCGGGCCGGGCCGGTGACGCCCGCGCCGTTGGCGCGCCGCGAACGGCGCCGGGAGGTGAGCTTCATGATGGGCCCATCCTGTCAAACCGGTGCACCGGGCCCCCGCATCTACAGGTCGCGCGTGGCGGTCGCCCGGGCAGGTCGTCGGGCAGAAAGGCGAGACTGACGGCGCGGCCACAGGGCAGCGCGCCACCCAGCCGCAGCCTCAGGCCGGGCGATCGGCGCGGACGATCTCGACGAGCTCGTCAGCATGCGCAAGCCCGGTGTCGGAATCCTCGAGCCCTGCCAGCATCCGGGACAGCTCCCGGCGGCGTCCGTCGTCGTCCAGTCTGCTCACCCCACTCGTCGTGACAGTGCCGTCGCTGCTCTTGACCACGACGTAGTGCTGGTCGGCGAATGCAGCCACCTGAGGGAGATGCGTAACGACGATGACCTGGACGGAGCGCGCCAGCCGCGCCAGCCGGCGGCCGACCTCCACAGCGGCCTTGCCGCCGACCCCTGCATCGACCTCGTCGAAGATCATCGTCGGCACCGGCCGGGTGCCGGCGAGGCAGACCTCCAGGGCCAACATCACCCGAGAGAGCTCACCACCGGACGCGCCGCGTTGCAGCGGTCGCAGCTGACCACCCGCGTGCGCCGAGAAGAGGAATACGACCTCGTCCAAACCGTCACTCGTCGGGTTGTCGAGGCGGGCCAGGTCGACGCTGAACGAGGCTTCGGGCATGGCGAGCCCGGCCAGCTCCGCCTCGACACGGCCGCCGAGCTCGTCCGCCAGCGCCAGCCGGCTTCGGCTCAGTGCGTCTGCGAATGCGGTGACCTCTGCCCGCAACGTGTCACGACGCTCGCGTAGCTGCTGAACCCGCGCGTCGTCGTCTCCCAGGGCGTCCAGCCGGCGAGCCGCGTCGCTGGACCAAGCCAGCACCTCGTCGATCGTCTCGCCGTACCTTCGGGTAAGGGTGGCCAGGGCTGCCCGCCGCTCCTGCACCCAGGCCAGTCGCACGGGGTCGCTGTCGAGGGAGCCGACGTACGACGCCAGGTCGGTGGCGACGTCGACGAGGCCGTAGGAGACCGTGGCGAGCCCGTCGGCCAGTTCAGCCATGCGCGGGTCGTGTCCACGCTCGGTGTCAAGGAGCTTGCGCGCCGCCGCGACCAGCCCGAGCGCGTCACGCACATCCGGATCGGGCTCGTCCGCGCTCAGCGCGCTGCGCGCCTCCTCTGCTGCGAGCCGCAGTCCGTCGGTGTGCGCGAGCCGGGTCTCCTCAGCCACCAGCGCGGCGTCCTCCCCCGGCTGCGGTTCGAGCGCCTCGACCGCGGACAGTCCGAGCCTGAGCAGGTCTGCCTGCTGGGCTCGTTCGCGGGAACGAGAGACGACCTCGTCGTACTCTGCTCCGACCGCGCGTAGCTCTGCGAACGCCCCGCGATAGTCGCTCAGCCTCTGCTGGTGTCGGCTGTCTCCGAAACCGTCGAGCGTCCGACGCTGCCGGGCGGGCTGGAGCAGCTCGTGCTGCTCGGACTGGCCATGCACGACGACGAACTGCGACGACAAGGACGCGAGCACACCGACCGGGATGCTCGCCCCGCCGGCGGTTGCTCGTGACCTGCCCTCGGCTTGGACAACACGTCCGAGGATGAGTGTCGCGTCGTCGTCGAGGTCGGCACCGATCTCGGCCGCACGCTCGGCCACCTCGGGATGGTCGGACAGCCGGACCGTGCCGTGGACACGTGCGCGGGCGGAGTGTTCGCGCACCACGGCGGAGTCGGCCCGCGCGCCGAGCAACAGGCCGAGCGCAGTCACCACCATCGTCTTTCCGGCGCCTGTCTCCCCTGTGACCACGTTGAGGCCGGGACCGAGCTCGAGGGTGGCATCGGCGATGATGCCGAGCGAGCTGATCGAGAGCGTTTCGAGCATCAGGGCGCCCTGTCGCTCACGGCGCGACGGCGCTCCGCTGCCCCACGCCAGCCACTGACCGGCAGGTCGAACTTGACCACCAGCCGGTCGGTGAACGGTCCGGCGCGGAGCCGCGCCAGCCGGATCGCGTGCTTGCCGCGGCGTACTTCAACCCGCGCACCGGGCAGCAGCTCGACCGGTCGCCGCCCGTCGCACCAGAGCACGCCTCCGCCTGCCGTCTGGGCGAGAATCTCGATCGCGAGGGTGGAGTCGACGGACGCGACCATGGGCCGGGCGAAGAGGGCGTGGGCACTGATCGGCACCATCAGCAGCGCCTGAACCTCGGGCCATACCACCGGCCCGCCGGCACTGAACGCATACGCAGTGGAGCCGGTCGGTGTGGCGAAGACGATCCCGTCGCATCCCCAGCGTGACAACGGTCGGTTGTCGATCTCGACGACCACCTCGAGCATCCGTTGCCGGGCGGCCTTCTCGACGCTCGCCTCGTTGAGCGCCCACCCGGAGTACGACTTTCCATCGGAGACCACCGCGACGTCGAGCGTCAGCCGGTCCTCGACGACGTACGACCCGGCGATGATCGCCTGGACGGTGGTGTCGACATCGGCTGGCTCGGCCTCGGCGAGAAATCCGACGTGGCCGACGTTGATCCCGAGCAGCGGGGTGCCCACCAGCCTGGTGAGCTCGGCTGCACGCAGGATCGTGCCGTCACCGCCGACGACGACAGCGAGCTCGCACTGTAGGGCAGCGTCACCGTCAGCGGGGACGATTTCGGCCGCCTCGAGGTCGAGGTCGGACGCCTCGGTGTCGAGGAGGCGTACGGCGACGTCGGACGCGGCCAGCTGTCGGGCGACTGCACAGGCGACCTCGACGGCCTGCGGACGTCCGGTGTGGACGACGAGCAGGACTGTGCGCTGCGTCGACGTGATCGAGCTGACCGAATCCGACGGATGGGTCGCCGTCGCAGCCTCGCCGGGGCCAGAGCTGGTGCTGGTCACGCGCCTAGCCTCTCACTGCGGCCCGACAGCCACGACGTTCGCCACGGCGTCCGGGTCGATCTCGGAAGCGTCGGCGCGGAACCAGCAGAAGTACTCGACGTTGCCGGCTGGCCCGGGCAGCGGGCTGGCCGCGAGACCGGCCACCCCGAGACCGAGGTCGCGAGCGGCAGCCGCAACGCTCAGGACCGCCCCGACGCGCAGGTCCGCAGCACGGACGACGCCACCCTTGCCGACCCGTTCCCTGCCCACCTCGAACTGTGGCTTGACCATGAGCACGAAGTCGGCCGGCGCGCTGGCGAGTGCGACAAGGGTCGGCAGCACTTTCGTCAACGAGATGAACGACAGGTCGCCCACCACGAGGTCGGGTGCGAAGGGCAGGAGCGCCGGAGTCAGCCCCTTGATGTTGGTGCGGTCGAGCACGTGCACCCGGTCGTCGGTTGCGAGCGACCAGGCCAGCTGTCCGTAACCGACATCCACGGCGACCACCGCAGCGACTCCGTGTCGAAGCAGCACGTCGGTGAAACCTCCGGTCGACGCGCCGGCGTCCAAGGCTTGTCGTCCGGCTACCCGCAACCCCAGCGGTGTGAACGCCTCCAGCGCACCCACGAGCTTGTGCGCACCACGCGACACGTAGTCGGGTCGATCATCGCCGCTGCCGGCCACGACAAGGGCCATGTCGGTCGTCACACCGGTGGCCGCCTTCGTCGCCACCGTCCCCGCGACGAGCACCCGCCCGGCGGCGATCAGCTCTGCGGCCTGCTCTCGGCTGCGGGCCATTTCGCGACGGACGAGCTCGGCGTCCAGGCGAAGTCGTCGAGGCACCGAGGCCCGGCCGGGTCAGGCGCTACCGGCGCCGGCATCCGCCGCCGGGTCGGGCTCGTCATCGAGGGCTGCGCGGAGGGCGTCATGAGCCCGCTCGAACTGCTCGGGGTGCTCGTGGACGTCGCGCCGGTCCAGCTCGGTCAGTCTCGCCACCGCATCGTCGACGCGGTCGTCGCCGAAGGACTCTTCGTGCTCGCCCGTCGGGGACGCGTCGTTGGGCGTGGAGGATGCGTTGTTCACGTCTTCACCTTAAGGCCGCAGCCAATCGGCGTCCCAGCCGTCGAGCCCTGGAGCCCCGCCATCACCTTGATGCTCGTCGTACCAGGCCCACGCGGCGCTTGCCGCAGCTCGAAGTGCGTCGCCACGGTCCTTGCCGTGCTGCTGCGCCACCAGTCGATCGCCACGAACCGCGACCTGCCAGCCCCCGAGCGCGAACACCTCACCGTCGCGCTTCGGTACCCCGTGCGCCTCGAACAAACCGTCCAGCGTCCTCGCGATGTAGGTCGGTCGCTGTTCGGGGCGGGCGCCGCACAGCGCGCGGACGTCGGTGACACCTGTCATCACCAGCAGGGAATCCGCGGCACAGGTGTTGGCCCCCTCGATGTCGGTGTCGAGCCGGTCCCCGACCACGAGCGGCCGCTGGGACTCGATCCGGCGCACGGTCTCGTCGAACAGCGGCCGGTAGGGCTTGCCCGCAACGACGCCGGGTCGAGCATCCACGGCAGCTGCCACAGCGTTGACCAAGGTGCCGTTCCCAGGCGCGATCCCGCCGGCGGTCGGCACCGTGAGGTCGAGGTTCGCCGCGACCCACAACGCCCCGGCCCGGACCGCGTAGGCACCTTGGGCGAGCTGCTCCCAGCCCACCGACCGGTCGAAGCCCTGCACGACGGCCACCGGGTCCTCATCGATCGTCTCGACACATGTCAGCCCCTGCTCGCGCAGCGCGACCCGCAAACCCTCTCCACCGATGACCAGGACCTTGGCGCCCCCGTCGAGACGTGCGGCGAGCTCGCGCGCCGCCGCCTGCGCCGACGTCACCACGTCGCGGGCATTCGCAGCGATTCCGAGCTCGGTCAGGTGCGCGGCGACAGCATCCGGCGTCCGTGAGGCGTTGTTGGTGACGAAGGCAAGGGTCATCCCCAGTCTTCGGGCTCGCTCGAGCAATTGCGCGACTCCCTCGACTGCCCGCGGGCCGACATAGACGACGCCGTCGAGGTCGAGCATCGCGCAGTCATATACCTCCACCAGCGGTTGGTTGGTGGACAACAGGCCTCGGTGCGAATCCGGCACGACGGTCCTCTCTGGCCACTAGGGCGTGTCCCGCGATTCGACCACGATCCGCGAGCAGGTCATCCGCGCCCGTCCGGCAAGGCGGGCGAGCGAAGTTTCAGCCGATACTCCCGCGAGTGAGCCCAACGCAGCCGGTCGGATGCGGGGGCACGCGAGCCGGCGTGGAACCACGGGCCACGCCATAAGTACGATGCAGCGTGGCCAGCCAGCATGACACGACCCCGTCCCCTCGGCTGCGGCTGCGTCCGTTCGCTGCGATGCGGTACAACGCCGAGCTGGTGGGCGACATCGGTGAGGTCACCTCCCCGCCATACGACATGATGGACCGCCCGATGATCGACGCGCTGCTCAACGACCATCCGCAGAACATCGTGCGGCTGGTGCTCCCGCGCCTGGTCAGCGACCCGGTGCAGTCCACGAACCCCTACGCCCGCGCCGCGAAGCTACTACGGCGGTGGCGGCGGCAGCGGGTGCTGCTCACCGACGCCGAGCCCGCGCTGTACGTGTATGAGTACGGTGATGCTGCGCTGGCTGTCTGCGGTGTCGTCGGAGCGCTCGAGCTGCGCAGGCGCGACGCCGGTGTGGTGCTACCGCACGAGGACGTGATCCCCGAAATCGTTGGGGATCGGTTGGCGATGATGGCCGCGTCGCGGGCGAACTTGGAGCCGATCCTGCTGGTGTACGACGGCGGCGGTAGCACGAACGACGTGCTGGTAAAGGCACGAGAACGCGCGCCGCTCATTGACGTCAGCGCCCAGGACGGCACCTGGCACCGGTTGTGGGCGGTCGACGACCCGGCCGACATCCGTGCAGTTCGCCTGGCCCTGGCGCCGCACCAGGCTTTGATTGCCGACGGCCACCACCGGCATGCGTCCTACCTGCAGCTGCGACGGCGCCACCGTGGCGTCGGCGACGGCGAAGGCCCCTGGGATCGCGGGCTGGCCATGCTCATCGACCAGTCGCAGTACCCACTGCAACTCAGCGCCATCCATCGCAGTGTCTCGGAGCTCTCCCTCGACGAGGTGGCCGCGGGAAACGTCGCCGGGTTCGAAGTGGGCCCTCGCGAACCGGTCGAAGGCGCTCTCCCACGACTGCCGAGCGGACCCGGGGAGATGGTCGTCGCCACCGATAGCGCAATGGTCTCGGTGCGTCGCAGTGCGCCGCGAAATCCCGCAGTCAGCGATGTGGAGCTGCTTCACGGACCCCTCCTCCACGCGTGGAGTGTCAGCGAGGACCGGCTGGGATACCACCACACCGTGCAGCAGACCATTCGCTGCGCCCACCAGGACGCCGGCGTCGCAGTGCTCATGCACCCGTCGTCGGTGACGGAGGTGATGCAGGTCGCGCGTGCAGGCAAGCTGATGCCGCGTAAATCGACGTCGTTCGGACCTAAACCACGCACCGGAGTGGTCATGCGGAGCCTCGACGACGAGGTCTAGCGTCGCCAGACCCGTCACGAGGCGCGCGCGGTGCGCTTGGCCCGCCGAATCTCGACCTCGACCCTGCTGACCGGTCCGGCGACGCCACGAAAGAAGCGACGACGGATCGCTCCCGACACCTCGACCTCGTCGCCGGCCTGCCACGATCGCATCGACCGCTGGACGCGCGCCGTCCACGCAACACAGTCAAGGGTGTCGACGCGTTGCGACGAGCGCTGGAGCGCTGCGACATCACGGTCGACGATCAGTCTTGCCATCATCAGGGAGTCACCGCTCGGCAGCGTTCGCTCGTCAGGGGGTGCCGCCACCCGACCGCGCAACGAGACCTCGTTGCGGACATCGTGGGCAGCGGCAGCTGGGGAGGCTCGGGATGCTTCCGCTCCGGATGAGGCCGGGCGGGAACGGGTGGTGGCGCCGGTGATAGACGGTCGTGCGGGCATGGGCTTCCTCCTCGTGAGGCCACCCATGCTCGCGACCGATGTCGACGGTGCGAAGCGCCATTCCTGCTCTTGTGGACACCCGTGCCGGGCGCGCCGACTGTGGACGCAGCTGACATCGTCAGCTGTCGCTGACCGTGTCCCCATCCGACGCGGAGTCGAGCTCGGTGTCGATGACAGTCAGGCCCTCGAGCTCGGCGACCCGCTGTGCAGCATCGGTGTGGCCGTGTGCGTCCACACCCGCCGCCCGCTCGAACCACTCTCGCGCGGCCTGGGGTTGGCCGTCCGCGAGCAAGGCGTCGGCGTATGCATAGCGCAGCCTTGGCACCCACGCCGAACGAGAACGGCTTCGCAGCTCTCGGCCCTCGAGCACCCGCACCGCGGCGGCGGTGTCGCCGACGTCACGCCTGGCGCCGGACTCCACGATCAGCATCTCGATCTGACCGGAATCGTCGAGCGACGTGACCGCGGGGTCCTTGGCCAGCGCTATCGCCCGCTCGGGGCGACCCAAAGCCCGCTCGCAGTCGGCCATCATCGGCAGATAGATCGAGGTGTGGCTCATCCGCTGTGCGGCCTTGAACTCGGTCAGCGCCTCCTTGAAGCGACCCGCGGCGTACGCCGCCTCCCCGCTTGCCTCCCGGACGACGGCGACGCGAGCGGCTCGGGCCCGGGCCGCCACCGTGTGCTGGTAGGCCACCTCGGGCTCGCTCTCCAAGAGGCGCGCCGCGGCCACGAGATGACGGGCAACCCTGGCGGCGAGCTTCTCCGGAAGCGACTTCAGCTGGGCGACCACCAACCGGTCTAGCTCGTCGCCGGTGATGTCGTCGGCGATCGGCGGCCCGTCGTACCGGGCCTGGACTTCGCTTCGCTCGACAGCCGGCAGCTCGTCGCGGCGCCATCGACCGGCCGTGCTCCGACCTCGGTCCTGCCTGCGATCGGATTGAGGGCCAGCCCCGCGCGACGCCGCAGCCCCACTGCCGCCGCGACGATTACGGCTCTTGTCGTCTGCCATGGTTCCTCCAGTGCTCGGCAGCAGAAAGGGCCGCCCAACTGGGCGGCCCTTTCGCAAAGTTTGTCCGGCGACGTCCTACTCTCCCACACACTCCCGCGTGCAGTACCATCGGCGCTGAAGGGCTTAACTTCCAGGTTCGGAATGGAGCTGGGTGTTTCCCCTTCGCCATGGTCGCCGAAACTCTCTTGAGATGTGCCAGCGGGATTTCCCTGAGACCGCAGACTCAGGGATCTCTAACCGGACCCGACCGTATCTCAGGAACCGCATAGTGGACGCGAACATCAAGCAAGAATGTGTGAAGGAGACAAGCCCTCGGCCTATTAGTACCGGTCGGCTTCGTACATTACTGCCTTCTACCTCCGGCCTATCAACCCAGTGTTCTGCTGGGGGCCTTACCCGGTTACCCGGTGAGAAACCTCATC
>JACCVZ010000107.1 GCA_013697905.1 Nocardioidaceae bacterium | reverse complement strand
ATGCTCAGGTGGGAACGGCGCCCCTGCCCGGCGAGGGATCACATGGACGTGGACGTGAGGGACGGTCTGTCCTGCCGCGACGCCGTTGCGCTGTTCCACCAAGATGCCGTCCGGATCGAACGCCGTTCGCACCGCTCTGGCGGCACGAGCGACGGCGTGTCCAAGCGCAGACTCCTCTTCGCGCAACAGATCGAAGATCGTCTCAACGTGCCGACGGATCACTACGAGCGTGTGACCCTTCATTCCACCCAGCGAAGCCGGCGCCAGGAAGACGCTCGTCGTGGCGTCTTCATGCACAACTGCCGGAGGGCCGTGCCAAGGATCCCGCCCGGCGAAGTTCTCGCAGTACGAACAAGGGGTCTGTGGCGGAACTATGAAGGGCACCCCGACACCGATTCACCTGGTCCACCCATGTGGCCAGCGTAGAGCGATCCAACCGGCGGGTCCCGACTGTAGACCTCACGCCACCCGGAGGTTCTCGGGGTCGGTCGCAGCCCGCAACCGCGGGCGCAACAGGACCGCCGCGAGTCTGGTTACCAGCCCGACCGCCCCGCCGGCGACGGCGGCGACAAGTAGGGTCGGCAGCAGGCCGACGGCCAGCGCACCGTCACCGCTGAGGTACGCCGCTCCAGCCGCGCCGACCAGGACGCCGAGCACCACTGCGGGTGCGGCGGCAGCTGACTGCTGCCGGCGGAGCACTTTCTCCAGGATCTGCTCGTCGACCCCGAGCGCGACCAACGACGCAAGCGGCCGGCGGGCGTCGAGCAGCTGGTCGGCGGCCCCGATCAGCAACGTGAGCACCGCGACGACGACAACAAGCAGCACTCCCACCGCGGCCATCCCGAACCCGGTCAGGTAGAAGCTGAGGTCGTCTCCGTTGCCGATGTCTCGACCGAGGAGGTCAGACACCATCAACGCCTCGACGCCGAGTGCCAGGCCGCAAACCACGAGCACTGCGGCCACCCGCCCGGCGGTCTGCGGGTCGACGTGAAGCCTGGCGCCGACGAGCACATCCACCGCGGATTCCCGCAGCTGCAGCCGGCCACCGAGTCGTCGTACCAGGCGAGGCCCGATCGTGAAGGCCACCAGCAGAAGTCCCACCAACACCACCACCAAGAGGAGGTACTCGCCACCGCCTGGGGCCTCAGTTAGCTGGCCGAATCCGAACACGACAAGAAGCAGCCCCGCAACGAGGCCGACCACGTTCGCCCGTCCGGGAGGCTGAGGTCCGATGCGGCGCCGGACACTCAACGGTTCGGCCACCACCCGCTTCTGCACGACAGCTCCGGCGATCGCGCCGGCTGCTGCGGCGACGAGCAGCGTCGCGGCCCAGGCGAGAAGGTCCAGGGGGCCGGGTGTCGGCACCAGCCGTAGACCGGCCGGCATCAGCACGCCGAGCATCAACCAGCACAAGAGGTACGCCGGTCCGGCTAGCAGTCCGCCGGCCGCCGCAGCCACCCCCGCTTCGGCTGCGGCGACCGTGCGGACGTCTCGCGCGGTCGCCCCGGCAAGTCGCAGTGACGCCATCCGCCGCTCGCGTGCCAGCGAACCCACCCGGAGCGCCTGCAGGGCGAGCGCGAGGACGGGCACAGTGACCAGCACGGCGCCGATCACGACGCCTGGTCGAAGTCCCGCCTGGGTGACGTACGGCGCGAGCCCGCCATATGAGGGCGCGAGCCCGCCATATGAGTAGGTGGAGGACGCGCCATCGGTGTCCATGTACAGCCTTGCCACACGCTGCCCGACGAGCAGCAGACCCCCTGCCACCGCGATAGAACCGGTCACCAGCAGAAACCGGCCCCGCTCCGCGGCGGCTGTCGGCTGGGCCAGGAGCCGCAAGGTGTGCGCCCTCACCGCAGCACCGTCACGGCCTCGACGACGCCGTCGCGCAACCGGATCTCTCGGTCGGCCCGGGCTGCAACCATGTTGTCATGCGTGACAAGCACCAGGGCTGCTCCTCGCTCGCGGGCCGCGCCGACGAGAAGGTCGAGCAGCAGCTCCCCGCCGGTCGTGTCTAGGCTGCCGGTGGGTTCGTCGGCGAAGATCACGGACGGTCCGGTGACGAGCGCCCGTGCCACGGCTGCCCGCTGGGCCTGCCCGCCCGAGAGCTCCGCAGGCGTCGCGGCAGTCTCGGCCTCGAGACCACTGCGGCAGAGCCAGTCCGTGGCGGCCGTTCGCGCCGTAGCTCGGTCGTGGCCCTCCAGCAGGAGCGGCAAGGCAACGTTGTCGAGCACGCTGAGATCGGGCACCAGCTGACCGAACTGCAGCACGATGCCCACCCGCCTGCGGCGCAGTACCGTGCGAGCCGTTTCGTCAAGCGCCCCGAGATCCTGGCCGAGCAGTCGCACGGAGCCACCCTGGGGCCGGACGATCCCGGCCGCGGCGTGCAGGAGCGTCGACTTGCCACAACCACTGGGGCCGGTGACCGCGACGACCTCTTCGGGTGAGACAGACATGGAGATGCCGCGCAGAGCGACCGTCCGACGGTAGGCATGCATGACACCCGTCAGCTCCAGCACCGGCTCGGGGGTGAGGCCGTTCATCGGGCTGCCTCCTGAGTGGATGCCTGGCGCGGGTGGGTCTGCAGGGTGGTCCCGGCCGCCACCCGCTCGACGGCGAGCTCGAGCCAGCGCAGATCGGCGTCGAGGTGGGCGACCAGGTGGTCCCTCGCCAGCCGGGCCAGTGGATCGGCGACCGCGTCTGCGTCGGTGAGCTCGCGCATCCGGCGCAGGTGGGCGGCTCGCTGAACGGCGATGTAACCGGCGGGGTCGTCGCCGTTGCGTAGGGCGGCCACCGCCTTGCGGACAATCTCGTCGGCCCCCGAGGTGCCTGCCGGCGAAGGCTCGGTCAACCACTCCCGCAGCCGACGGGAGCCCCCCTCGGTGAGGGCATAGACGGTGCGCTCGGGGCCGCCGTCGACGCGGGTCTCGACCACCTCGACCAGGCCGTCGCGTGCCAACCGGGACAGCGTCGCGTAGGCCTGCCCATACGCGAGCTCGCGTGAATCGGGGAACCAGGAGTCGTGGTCGCGCTTCACGTCGTATCCGTGCGCAGGTCCCCGGCGAAGCACCGCAAGGACCACTTCTGCCGTCGCCATGAGTGAGACTCTACACTAAATGTATACTCTGAGTGAATAGTCATCTCGACTGCTTTTGGACGTCAAGATGTTGGCTACCAACGTGGACGTCTCAGCGGGCCGGACAACGTACTGCGGCCCCGCCGACAGGAGTGCGAGATGATGAGGCCGTGCCGCGCGCGGAGCCGATGCCGCACGCCTCCACCAACACGTGCCACCGCGTCGGCGACAGCGTCACGAAGGCCTACGCCGGACCCGACGCTGCCGCACGACAGGCTCGTGAGGAAACACCGCTGCGGGCACTCGCGGATCGGCTACCGGTCGCCACTGTCCTCGACTCGCAGCCGGG
>JACCVZ010000095.1 GCA_013697905.1 Nocardioidaceae bacterium | reverse complement strand
GGCGATCTGTACCTCTGAACCGGTGCCGATCAAGACGACGTCGGGGGCGCCGCCGTCGACGTCCAGCAAGACGTACGCGCCGCGGGGCACGTTGGACGTGTCGGAGTACCCGTCGGTGCCGCGCGGGAACGTGGGGACGTCTTGTCGGGTGAGCGCGAGACCGGCCGGACGGTCAGTGTGCTCGAGGATCGCCTTCCACACCGCGACGGTCTCGTTCGCGTCGGCCGGACGCACGACGTCGAGCCCGGGAATGGCACGCAGGGCGGCGAGGTGCTCGATCGGCTGATGCGTCGGGCCGTCCTCACCGAGGCCGATGGAGTCGTGCGTCCACACATACGTGACCGGGAGCCCCATCAGGGCGGCCAGGCGCACGGCGGGGCGCATGTAGTCGGAGAACGTGAGGAAAGTGCCTCCATAGGGACGGGTGCCGCCGTGAAGCGCGATCCCGTTCAGGATCGAACCCATCGCGTGCTCACGGATGCCGAAGTGCAGCACCCGCCCGTACCAGTCGCCGGGGAACATCTTTGTCGCATGCTCGGGCGGGATGAAGCTGGGCGCGCCGTCGGGAGTGGTGTTGTTGGACTCCGCAAGGTCGGCCGAGCCACCCCACAGCTCCGGCAGCACCGGCGAGATCGCCGACAGCACCTGACCGGACGCCTTGCGCGTGGCCATGCCCTTCGCATCGGCGTCGAAGGAAGGCAGCGCAGCGGTCCAGCCCGCTGGCAGCGTCCGCGTCTGCATCCGGTCGAAGATGGCTTTGCGGTCACCTGCCTTGGCGGCCCAGGCGTCGTACTTCTCCTGCCAGGTGGACTGCCCGAGCTTGCCACGCTCGACGGCCAGCCGAGTGTGCTCGAGGACGCCGTCTGGGACCTCGAAGTGTTGGGTGGGGTCGAATCCGAGGATCTTCTTGGTGGCCGCGACCTCTTCCTCGCCGAGGGCAGAGCCGTGCGACTTGCCGGTGTTCTGTGCGGTCGGCGCCGGCCAGGCGATGATCGTGCGCAGCTGGATGAAGCTCGGTCGCCTGGTCTCGGCCTTCGCTGCCTTGTACGCCTTGAAGAGGGACTGGACGCTCTCTTCGTAATTCTTGCCGTCGTTGGTCCAGTCGACGGTCTGGACGTGCCAGCCGTACGCCTCGTAGCGCGCAGCGACGTCTTCGCTGAACGCGATGTTGGTGTCGTCCTCGATCGAGATCTTGTTGGCGTCGTAGAGCATTACCAGGTTGCCGAGCTGCTGGTGGCCGGCAATCGACGAAGCCTCGCCGCTGACGCCTTCTTCCATGTCGCCGTCGCTGGCGAAGACGAAGATGTCGTGATCAAAGATGCTTTCGCCGGGGGCAGGTTTGGGGTCGAAGAGACCACGCTCGCGACGTGCGGCCATCGCCATGCCGACGGCGTTGCCCACGCCCTGGCCAAGCGGCCCGGTCGTTGTCTCGACACCGGCGACGTGGCCGTGCTCGGGGTGGGCGGGCGTCAGGCTGCCCCAGACCCGCAGCGCCTTCAGGTCGTCGAGCTCGAGGCCGTAGCCCGCCAGGTAGAGCTGGATGTAGAGGGTCAGGCTGGAGTGCCCGTTGGACAACACGAACCGGTCGCGCCCGGGCCAGTTCGGGTCGGCCGGGTTGTGCCGCATCAGCTTCTGGAACAGCAGGTACGCCGCCGGCGCCAGGCTCATAGCGGTTCCGGGGTGCCCGTTGCCCACCTTCTGCACGGCGTCCATCGCGAGCACGCGGACGGTGTCGACAGCTGTGTCGTCGACCTCCGACCAGTCGAGCTTGGCGTAGCGGTCTGCGGACACTGCCACGATGACGAGTCCTTCCTCAACAGGGGACGAGACGTAGGAAGTGTGCCACGATGGATCGGCTCTCACACCCTCTGCGAGCCTACTGTCTGGCCTCGGGCGACGCTGAAGCCCCATGTCACAGCAGCCCACCCCACGGCCGTAGACTTGCCGGTGGCCCAGGCTCTGTGTCGCGCCTGTTACCTACTGAGATCACGCGATCGTTCCACTCGAGGTGTCTGTGACGACTGTCGACCCGCAACGTCTGGTCGTGGCAACGACTGTGGGAGGAGCCGTCGAGGCCAGCGCGGCGGTCGTGTCGCCGTCGACCACCGCAGGTTCGATCGCGGCGTACATCGCCTTGACCAAGCCACGCATCGTCGAGCTGCTCCTGCTCACGACGGTCCCGGTGATGTTCCTCGCCGAGCGAGGCGTCCCCTCGCTCTGGCTGACCGTGTCCACCGTGGTCGGCGGAACGTTTGCCGCCGGGAGCGCGAACACGCTCAACTGCGTGCTCGACCGCGACATCGACGAGCGCATGCACCGGACCCGTCGTCGGCCGCTGCCACGGCACAAGGTCTCGACCACGGGCGCTGTGGTGTTCGGACTCGCGCTCGGTGTGGCCGCCACCTTGCTGTTGGGGCTCGCGGTCAACTGGCTGTCCGCCGGTCTCGCACTCGGAGCCAACGTGTTCTACGTCCTCGGCTACACGCTGGTTCTCAAGCGGCGTACGCCGCAGAACATTGTCTGGGGCGGCGCGGCAGGGTGTTTCCCGGCCCTGATCGGCTGGACGGCGGTGACCGGGTCGCTGGCGTGGGCGCCGGTGGTGCTGTTCATGGTGGTGTTCTTCTGGACTCCGCCGCACTTCTGGTCGCTGGCAATCCGGTATCGCGCGGACTACGCCGCTGCTGACGTGCCCATGCTGCCGGTGGTCGCGTCGTCGTACGTTGTCGGGTTTCAGATCGTGGTCTACAGCTGGCTGACCGTGGCGACGTCGCTGCTGTTGTGGCCGGTGGCGTCGACGGGTTGGGTCTACCCGATCGCCGCGGCCGTTCTCGGCGCCGCGTTCCTGGTGGAGGCGCACGGTCTGTTCGGCCGCGCCCGGACCACCGAGGACCCTGTCCGGCTCAAAGCGATGCGGCTGTTTCACTGGTCGAACGCCTACCTGGCGTTGCTGTTCCTCGCAGTCGCGATCGATCCGCTGCTCACGCGCTGACCTCGGGCGGCACCGTCACGAGCGTACGACGTTGGTGGCCGCGACCTTGTCGTGCAGCGCCTGCCTATGAGGATCCCACAGCGGCCAGAGGTAGTTCACCAGGGCGAACAGCGTGACGAGAGTGCCGACGGCGGGGATGACGCTCGCCACCTGCACACCGTAGAGGATGGCCGCCCGCTTCCCGATCGAGCTCATCGGGAGCTCTTCTCGCTCACGTAGGCGTACTCGGATCCGCATCACCCGCTTGCCCGGGGTGGCTCCGTTGCGCTGGAGGAAGTACACCTCGTACGCGGCGCCCACCATCGCGATGAGCGCGGTCAACGGGATGGCCCAGAGGACGAGCTCGGTGGGTGGCCGGAACGCGTCCGCGAAGGACTCGGTCTGGCCCCGCGAGCGCAGCACGGCTTGGTAGTCGAACGAGATCTGCAGGTAGTGGTACCAGAAGTAGCCGGTGACCGGCAGTGAGACGACCAGCGTGATGATGCCATCTAGGAACCGAGCGACCACCCGGCGCCACCAGCCCGACAGTGCGACACCGTCTGCGGTGGTGGCTTCGGAGGAGATGTCCGGGTACGCCGGGGGGCTTTCGCTGTCGATGTAACGGGGGCTGGAATGCGCGGTCCAGGCGTCGCCGTCCCAGTAGCGGTAGCTGTCGGGGTCCCACGGATCGTCGTACCAGCCGGCGGTGGGAGTCATCGGCCTACCGTCTCACGCCGGTCGGGGCCGCGAGCTTGCTCCGGCTCGTCCGGGCCGTTCAGGCCACCCGGACGTCGCGCCGCCGTGGCGTCAGATCGTCGTCGGGCCCCGGTAGTCCCCGATCCCGAAGGCCGAGCATCATCCAGGTGGCGGTGCCACTCACCAGTGCTGCTCCGAAAACGTGCAGGCCGACGAGCACGATCGGTAGGTCGGTGAAGTACTGCGTGACGCCGACGACACCCTGGAACAGCTCGACGCCGAGCAGCCACACCACGGCCCGGTGGGCCCGTTCGGGTGCGGCGGTCGCGCGCAAGGCCAGCAACGTCCCGACGGTCAGCCCGAGGAGCAGGAACACAACATCCGCGTGCAGCTGGCTGACTGCGGCCGGGTTCAGCCCGTTGCGCGGTGAGTCGATGTCGCCGGCGTGCGGCCCGGAGCCGGTGACGACTGTGCCGATGGCGAGGACCACCCAGGCGACGGCGTACGTCGCGGTCGCCAAGGCCACGACGGGGCGCGGCACCGTGAGGCGCGGCTGCTCATCTCGCTCACCCACGCGACGGACGAACACGACCGCGAGGGCGATGATCGCCAGCGAGAACATCAGATGTGTCGAGACGACCCAGGGGTTGAGGTGGGTGAGCACCGTGACACCCCCCAGGACCGCCTGGGCGGGGACGCTCAGCGCCAACAGTGTCGCCAGCACGACGAGTGGCCGTCGACGCGGCCGATAGCGCACCACCACGACCCAGGTGGCCACCGCCACCGCTGCGAGCACGAATGTCAGCATCCTGTTGCCGAACTCGATCACGCCGTGCGCGCCCAGCGCTCCATGGGTGACGAAGGACTGGTCGGTGCACCGTGGCCAGCTCGGGCAGCCGAGCCCGGAGCCGGTGAGGCGTACGGCGCTGCCGGTGACGACGATCACGATGTTCGCGACGAGCGACGCGATCGCGAACCGTTTCACCACCGGTCGAGTCGGCGTGCGGAGCCACGTTGTGACTGCCCGCGTTAGTCCCATCGGAACGTCCTGGCCGTGAGTGCCGCCGCGGCCACCGCCCAGACGGTCAGCACGACGACAGCGGTCCGGTCGAGGCCGGCACCCGAGGTGACGTCGCGCAGCCCCTGAGCCAGCGCACCGGACGGGAGCACCGCGAGGACAACCTCCATCGCCTTCGGGTACGCCGACACGGGCAGCACGACCGCGCCCGCGGCGAGCAGCACGACGTACACGAGGTTGGCCGCAGCGAGGGTTGCCTCGGCCCGCAACGTGCCTGCCATCAGCAGTCCCAACCCGGCGAAGGCGGCGGTCCCCAACAGCAGAAGGAGACCGGCGCCGAGCGTCCCACCCAGGCCGCCAGCGGGCCTCCAGCCCAAGGCGATACCGACCAGCGCTATCAGTGCCAGCTGGCACGCTTCCACCGCCAGCAAGGACCCGACCTTGCCCAGCAGCAGGCCCGTACGGGGGAGGGGGGAGGCGCCTAGCAGTTTCAGGACGCCGTACCGACGCTCGAAAGCCGTGGCGATGGCCAGCGACGTGAACGCCGTGGACATCACCGCGAGCGCCATCACTCCCGGTGTGAGCACATCGATCCTTCGCCCGGAGCCGAGGTCGATGACGTTGCCGGCCTCGGCGCCGCCCAACAGGACCAGCACCGGGATCACCACCGCCAGCAGCACCTGCTCACCGTTGCGCAGCAACAGCCGAGTCTCCATCACCGCGTGGCTGGCGACCATCCGGCTCATCGGTGCCGCGCCCGGGGCGGGCGAATGCGTCAGCGGGCTCATGCCCGCAGCTCGCGACCAGTGAGCTCCAAGAAGACGTCTTCGAGGGAATGGCGCTCGACGGCGAGCCCCTCCGGCATCACGCCCAGGTCTGCGCACCACGCGGTCACAGCGGCCAGAATCTGCGGGGTCATCGCACCGAGGATGCGATAGCAGCCGGGCGGCTCGGTCTCGACCAGGTAGCCCTTCGGGAGTCCGCGTGCCAGACCGTCGAGGGCGAGACCGGGGCGCGCGCGGAAGCTGAGCGTCCCCTTCGCGCCGGCCGACGTGAGCTGATGGGGCGTACCCGAGGTCAGCAGCCGCCCCCGGTCGATGACGTGTACCCACGACGCCAGCCGTTCAGCCTCCTCGAGGTAATGCGTGGTGAGCACCACGGTCACGCCGTCAGCGACGAGCTGTTCGACGAGCTCCCACGTGCTACGGCGGGACTGCGGGTCGAGCCCGGCCGTCGGTTCGTCCAGGAAGACGAGCTCGGGTCGTCCGACGACCGCCATGGCAAGCCCGAGACGTTGCTGCTCGCCACCACTGAGCCGTCGGTACGGCGTTCGCCCGCACGATCCCAAACCGAGCCGCTCCATCAGTGCTCGAACCGGGAGCGGGTGCGCATACAGAGAGGCGACGTAGCGCAGCATCTCGTCGGCGTGCGCTGCCGACCAGGCGCCGCCCGCCTGGAGCATCACGCCGACCCTCGGTGCGAGCTCGCGGCGGTCGGCGATGGGGTCACGGCCGAGCACCCGCACCCTGCCACCGTCGGCGCGTCGATAGCCTTCGCAGATCTCGAGGGTGGTGCTCTTGCCAGCGCCGTTGGGGCCGAGGATGGCGGTGATGCTGCCGGTCTCGACCGTCAGCGACAAGCCGTCGACGGCCGTCTTGGCGCCGTACCTCTTGACGAGGTCGACGACCTCCACGGCTGGGCTCGACACGGCTCAAGTCTAAGGTTGAGTCCTCGGGTGCCCGTGTACGGGATCGTCCGGACGCTTTCATGGCCACCGGGGCCGAACGAACAGTTGGACGTCCAAGGACTCTGGTTGGCTGGACTGATGGAACTGACTGTTCGCGCCAGAAAAATCGACCTTCCCGCGACCCTCACGCGCGCCGAAGGCCCGGTGCGCGCGGGTGTGGTGGTGCTACACGGCGCAGAGGCCGGCGCACGCTCGTACTTCCTGTACGAGCACCTCAGTGCGGTCCTACCCGCGCAAGGCGTTGCTGTGCTTCGATTTGACCGGCGCCCTTCCACGGACGGGAATGACATTGCGTTGGAAGTGCAAGCCCAAGATGCGTTGGCCGCGGCTAGGTGCCTGCGGGACCACATCCAAGAGGCACCTGTGGACTGTGGGGATTCAGCCAGGGGGCGTGGGCGGCACCGCTTGCGGCGGTGGTCGATCCCGGTGCCGTCGCCTTCCTTGTCTGCGTCTCCGCCTGCGGTGTCTCACCGGCTGAGCAGATGCGAATTGGGGCCGGAAAGCAGCTGCTGAAGGCTGGTCATGCCGTCGGGGACGTCGAGGAGCTCACACAGCTCCGGCTGGAGGTGGAGCACTACCTGCGCGGGAAGAGGGACCGCGCAACCACCCAGGCAATGCTTGACGAGGCCGCCGCTCGACCGTGGTTCGCTCATGCCTACTTGCCACCGTCTCTTCCCGACCCGGGTGCCTGGGCGGACATGGATTTCGACCCGGAGCCAATCCTTGCGCGGGTGTCGTGCCCGGTTCTGGCGTTCTACGGCGAGACCGACGAATGGATGCCCATCGAGGAGAGCATCAGCGCATGGCGTAAAGCGGA
This sequence comes from Nocardioidaceae bacterium, assembly GCA_013697905.1. GTDB lineage: Bacteria > Actinomycetota > Actinomycetes > Propionibacteriales > Nocardioidaceae > JACDHG01. The sequence goes on along the minus strand of JACCVZ010000095.1, from coordinate 3,673 downwards.
AGGGGAGGGCCACCCGCTCGACGACCTGACGGTGATGAGACTTGACGGCACTGACCACCTCCCGACGTTTGGCGGGCAACCCGATCCGGAGGCAATAAGCCCTCTCTACACGGCCACACTGACAGGCTGGATCAACGATCGGTTCGGGCCGACATCAAGTTAGGGCTGCCTTGTTTGAGCGGTGACCCTATTTAGGCCACACTGGTGTTGTGAAAAGTGTGCCAACCCGAGATGAGCGGGCTGCCCTCCGCGGGGTAGCCACGTCAGCGGCCACCAAACCACCGGCCTCGGATGCGTCGGGCACTGACGATGCGCCCACCCGCGAGCGAGTGGCGCACTCGATCCTCGAGCACGGACCCTCCACCGCGGCCGTGCTCGCGGAGCGATTGTCGCTGACCACTGCAGCCGTCCGCCGCCACCTCGACCATCTGGTGACCGATGGCGCGCTCGAGCCCCGGGAGCCGCGCAGCCACGGCACGCGCGGCCGGGGTCGTCCGGCCAAGGTCTTTGTGCTCACCGACTCGGGGCGTGACACGTTCATCCAGGCCTACGACGACTTGGCCGCCAGCGCCCTGCGTTTCCTCAGCGAAGCAGCCGGCCCCGAAGCCGTCACCGCGTTCGCCCGCCGGCGTACCGCCGAGCTCGAGGAACGCTACCGTCCAGCCGTCGAGGCCGTGCCTCAGTCACAGCGCGCAGAGGCTCTCGCCCAAGCGCTGAGCGAGGACGGCTACGCTGCTTCGGTGCGTTCGGCGCCCATCGGTGACCAGCTGTGTCAGCACCACTGTCCGGTCGCCCACGTGGCGGTGGAGTTCCCCCAGCTCTGCGAAGCGGAGACGGAGGTGTTCGCCCGTCTGCTTGGACGTCACGTGCAACGGCTCGCGACGATCGCCCACGGCGACGGCGTGTGCACCACCAACGTCCCCGACCCTGGGGCCTTCACCACCACCAAAGGCTTGGCCGCCCAAGGACGTCGCGCAGCAGAACACCAGGCACCTCAACACGACCCGTCAGCACACCGTCCCTTCACCCCGATCGCGAGGATCACTTCATGACATCGATCGAGCAGCGAAACCCTGAGCTCGAGGGCCTCGGCCGCTACGAGTACGGCTGGTCCGACTCCGATCTAGCCGGGGCGACGGCCCACCGAGGCCTGAACGAGTCTGTCGTCCGCGGTATCTCCGGGCTCAAGAACGAGCCCCAGTGGATGCTCGACCTCCGGCTGAAGGGGCTCAAGCTCTTCGGCCGCAAGCCGATGCCCGCGTGGGGGGCCGACCTCGACTCGATCGACTTCGAGAACATCAAGTACTTCGTGCGTTCGACCGAGAAGCAAGCCACCTCCTGGGAAGATCTACCGGCCGACATCAAGAACACCTATGACAGGCTCGGTATCCCGGAGGCGGAGAAGCAGCGGCTGGTGGCGGGTGTGGCGGCGCAGTACGAGTCCGAGGTCGTCTACCACAAGATCCGTGAGGACCTGGAGGAGCAAGGTGTCCTCTTCCTCGACACCGACACCGCGCTGCGTGAGCACGAGGACGTGTTCAAGGAGTACTTCGGCTCGGTGATCCCGGTCGGTGACAACAAGTTTGCCGCGCTCAACACGTCGGTATGGTCGGGCGGCTCCTTCATCTACGTGCCGAAGGGCGTGCACGTCGACATCCCCTTACAGGCGTACTTCCGCATCAACACCGAGAACATGGGCCAATTTGAGCGGACGCTGATCATTGTCGACGAGGACGCCTACGTCCACTACGTCGAGGGCTGCACGGCGCCGATCTACAGTTCCGACTCGTTGCACTCGGCCGTGGTCGAGATCATCGTCAAGAAGGGTGCCCGCTGCCGTTACACGACCATCCAGAACTGGTCCAACAACGTCTACAACCTGGTGACCAAGCGCGCGACCTGCGAAGCCGGCGCGACGATGGAGTGGGTCGACGGCAACATCGGCTCCAAGGTGACGATGAAGTACCCAGCCATCTACCTGCTCGGCGAGCACTCCAAAGGTGAGACGTTGTCCATCGCCTTCGCCGGCGAGGGCCAGCACCAAGATGCCGGCGCGAAGATGGTGCACGCCGCTCCGCACACGTCCAGCTCGATCATCTCCAAGTCGGTGGCTCGCGGTGGCGGCCGGACGTCATACCGGGGGCTGGTGCAGGTCGCCGACGGCGCCCACCACTCCGCCAGCGTGGTCAAGTGTGACGCGCTGCTGGTCGACCAGATCAGCCGAAGCGACACCTACCCGTACGTCGACGTACGGGAGGACGACGTCTCGATGGCACATGAGGCAACCGTCTCGAAGGTGAGTGACGACCAGCTGTTCTACCTGATGAGTCGGGGCATGGGCGAGGACGAGGCGATGGCGATGATCGTCCGCGGCTTCATCGAGCCGATCGCCCGCGAGCTGCCGATGGAGTACGCGCTCGAGCTCAACCGGCTGATCGAGCTCCAAATGGAGGGAGCTGTCGGCTGAGCGGGCGCTTGGCGCCCTCCGAGCCGGCTGCCCCGAGGGGGAGCTCGTGTGGTTTGCGTCCGCGCCCGTCATGACTGGCTTGTTGTTCCGTATAGAGAGTTGCGTGTTCGTTGACTAGCAACATCGGTACTGCGGTGGAGACGTCTGACAAGGTCTCGAGCCACCTTCACCCCGAGGGATCCTTCGACGTCGACGACCACCCGGCCCCGACGGGGCGCGAGGAGGTCTGGCGGTTCACACCGCTCAAACGGCTCCGTGGGGCGCTCGAGGTGGCAGCCACCGATAACCGTGACGGTGTCCTGGCAGCGGCGTACGACGTGCAGTCACCTCGCGACGACATCCTCTCGACGCTGACGCCGGGTGAGGCCCCTCGGGGCACCGTTCTGGTCCCACGCGACCGGGCGGCGGCCGCCGCATCCGCCGGGACGGAGCAGGCGCTGCACATCTCGGTGCCTTCCGACACCGAGCTCACCGAACCAGTGCGGGTCGTGGTCAAGGGTGCCGCAGACCGACGCAGCAACGCCCACTACGTGCTCGACGTAGGCGCCAACTCCCGCGCGACCCTGGTGCTCGACCACGTCGGCTCGGGAGTCCACACCGGCAACCTCGAGGTGATCGTCGGAGACGGCGCTGACGTCCGCGTGGTCAGCATCCAGGCATGGGACGACGACGCCGTACACCTGGGACAGCACGAGGCTCGGGTAGGCCGCGACGCCCGCTACCGCCATGTGGCGGTCACGTTCGGCGGCGACCTTGTCCGGCTGAGCTCCAACGTGCACTACGCGGGTCCCGGTGGCGACGCCACACTGCTCGGGCTTTACTTCGCCGACGCCGGGCAGCACCTCGAACACAGGTTGTTCGTCGACCACAACCAGCCGCAGACCAAGAGCAACGTCGACTACAAGGGCGCCCTGCAGGGCGCAGGAGCGCATACCGTCTGGATCGGCGACGTGCTCATCCGCCAGGTCGCGGAGGGAATAGAGACCTACGAGTCCAACCGCAACCTCGTGCTCACCGATGGTTGTCGTGCCGACTCGGTTCCCAACCTCGAGATCGAGACCGGAGAGATCCAAGGGGCAGGCCATGCGTCCACCACCGGGCGTTTCGACGACGAGCAGCTGTTCTACCTGCAGTCGCGCGGCGTCAGCGAGGACGAGGCGCGGCGCCTCGTCGTGCACGGGTTCTTTGCCGACATCATCCGCAAGA
>JACCVZ010000088.1 GCA_013697905.1 Nocardioidaceae bacterium | reverse complement strand
CGCGAGGACGAGGCCAAGGCCTACGCGGCCTTCTGCCGGCATTACGGACTGGAGCCGACCCGCAACAATGCGGGCGTCGCCCACGAGAACGGCTCCGTCGAGGCGGCCCACGGCCATCTGAAGGTCGGGTTCGCGGAGGCGCTCGAACTGCGGGGGTCCAGGGATTTTGTCGACCTTGCCGCCTATCAGGCCTTCCTGCAGGCCTATGCCCTGCGCCGGAACGCGGCCGTTCACGCGGCGCTCGCCGTCGAGATGAAGGCGCTCGCGCCCCTGCCGCCTCACCGCACCAGCGATTACAGCGTCACGACCGCCACCGTGACGCGCTTCGGCACGATCTCGGTCAGGAACGTTCTCTATACCGTTCCCTCGCGGCTGGTCGGCTGCCGTCTCAAGATCCATGTCTTCGACGATCGCCTCGTCTGCCATCATGGCCTCACACCCGTCCTGACCGTCGAGCGGCGTCACTTCAAGCGCGGAGGTCCCATGCTTCGCGTCGTCGATTATCGCCACCTCGTCCATGCCCTCGTTAGGAAGCCGCAGGCCTTCCGTCACTCGGTCTTCCGCGAGGATCTCTTTCCACGCACCGCCTACCGGCGCGCCTGGGAGGTGCTCGACGAGCGGGTCGATCCCTGCAAGGCCTGCCGGGTCTATGTCGGTCTCCTGCATCTGGCCGCGACGCACGCCTGCGAGGCCCAACTCGCCGATCATCTCGACCGCATTATTGAGGCGGGCGTCATCCCGGATCTCGACGAGGCTCGCGCCGCGGTAGCTCCGGCGACCCTTACCAGCAATCCCGTCGTGACGATCACGCCGCCCGATCTCGCTGCCTACGACTGCCTGCTGCCCGTCCTGACGGCCGAGGAGATTCCATGAGTGCGACCGATATCGCCAAGCTGCCGGTGATGCTCTCGACGCTGCGCCTGCCCACCATCGCCCGCCTCTGGCAGGATCTCGGTCAGCGTGCCGACCGCGAGGGCTGGGGAACGGCCCGCTTCCTGGCGGTCCTGTGCGAACACGAGATCCACGAGCGCCATGCCCGACGCATCGCCCGCCACCTCGCCGAGGCGGCCCTGCCACCCGGCAAGACGTTCGCGACCTTCGACTTCGCGTCCGTGCCGACGCTCCGCAAGGCTCACGTTCTGGCCCTTGCCCAGGGCGACGCCTGGCTCGATCAGGGCGCCAATATCCTGCTCTTCGGGCCCAGCGGCACCGGCAAGACCCATCTTGGGGCTGCGATCGGCGTCGCACTCGTCGAGCAGGGTCACCGCGTCATGTTCACCCGCACCACCGATCTCGTCCAGATGCTGCAGGCCGCCCGGCGCGATCTCTCGCTCCCCGCCATGCTGGCCAAGCTCGATCGGTTCGACTGCCTCATCCTCGACGATCTCGGCTACGTCCGGAAGGACCAGGCCGAGACGAGCGTCCTCTTCGAGCTCATAGCCGAGCGCTACGAGCGTCGCTCCATTATCGCGACCTGCAATCAACCCTTCAGCGAGTGGAACCAGATCTTCCCCGATCCCGCCATGACGGTCGCGGCCATCGACAGGCTCGTCCATCACGCCACCATCCTGGAGCTGAACACCGAGAGCTATCGGCGCCGCAAGGCGGCCGGCAGCAAGGCAACAACTTCCGGCTAGTTGTCGTCCGGCGCCGACCTAGTTGACGCCGCGGCCGGCGCCGGTTCCACTCGGACCCATGCTCTATCGCGAGCCGAACGCGCTGCAGATCCGGGTCTCGCTGAGCGAGATCGAACCGGTTATCTGGCGACGGCTCGTCCTCCCCTGGGCATGGCATCTCGGCCAGTTGCACCTCGTGATCCAGGCGGCCTTCAACTGGTGGAACTACCACCTGCACGAGTTCGAGATCGGTGGCCTGCGCTACAGCGACCCCACCCTGGTGAACGAGCCCGACTTCGATGACGAATGCCGTTCCTTCGATGAGCGAGAGGTTCGGCTCCTCGACTTCCGGCGCTCGCCCGGCGCCAGGTTCGGCTATCTCTACGACCTCGGCGACAGCTGGCGTCACACCGTCGAGATCGAGGAACTCCTCTCACTCGATCCTGTCCCCCGCGTCGCCAGTTGCACGCACGGCGCGCGGGCTAGGCCGCCCGAGGACGTCGGCGGCCCCGGCGGATACGACAACTTCCTGCAGACCATGGCGGATCCTGACCACCCGGAGCACGCCCATACAAAACGCTGGTGTGGCGGTCACTTCGATCCGGAATGGTTCGATCTCGCCGTCACTGACAAGGACGTCAAGAACACCCTCAAAACCAATATCCGTCGACGCCTCTATCAACCGAAGCCGAAACGACACCGGCCATCATAGTTGACGCCGCCCGGACACAATAATTGTCGTTGCACAGCGCCCATCGGCGCGGCGCCGCAGCCTAGCCCGCAGCATGCTCGCAATCTCACCTGCTACCCTCGTCGGCCTCCTCGCGGGCTGCTTGTCCACCTACAGCTTGGTGCCGCAGGTCCTCAAATGTTGGCGTGAGGGCCTGACCGAGGC
>JACCVZ010000063.1 GCA_013697905.1 Nocardioidaceae bacterium | reverse complement strand
TGCCTGGCCAGCTCTCCAACACCAGGATTGCCCATGCGGAGGTGAACGCATTGGCACAACTTCCGGTCGAAGGGGCTTATGGCGATCACGCCCTCTGGGCCACCGTCGAACCATGTTGTTTGTGTGTGGGTGCAGCCATCCAAACTGGCATCGGCGAGGTCGCCTTCGCTCACACGGACCCTTATGCCGGCGCCGCCACTTCCATGCGCGTTGCCAATCCGCAGTTCGAGCGACGGTCACCGGTCATCAACGGCCCCGCGCGAGGAGTCGTCGGCATCCTCTCGGACCTGCTCATGATCAGGCACTACCGGCTCGTGCGCGCTGATCGGCTTCCGTTTGTACTCGCCCCGTTGGAAGCCGACCGGCCGGAGGTGATGCAACTCGCCGCCGACCCACAGGTGTCGCAATCATTCGTCTCGGTGGAGCGCTCGGGCGAGTCGGTCGCAGTACTCGTCGACCGGCTGGGGCCGTCACTTCAGCAGTTTCTCCACGACCGGCCGTGACGCGCACCACGCAGATGTGGATGAAGACACCTACATTGGCGGTGAGTGTGACCCGGTGTCTGGAGGACCCTGAGTAGGCGCCTAGTCGGACGTCTTGTGGCTCCCTGCCGGGAATGATCAGCGGGAGGGTTACGGCGCTGCCGGCCGCATACGCGTAGCTCACAACGAGACAGTCGACGCTCTTTTCGGTCAGCATCACCTTCCCCGGACATCATTCGTCACTGGTGCGCCTCGCCGCGACCACCAGCGAAAGCGCCTCATCGGAGCCCACAGGGGGCCACGGCTGGGACGATCCCCGGCGTGCGCCTCGACACGACGGTCGGGAGCCGCGCCACCGCCACTCGTCGGTCGCGGCGTCGTAGGCAACGGCGTCACCGACGGGCGACCAGCCGTTGTCGAAGATTTCGCAGTCGCAGTAACCGCCGCGCTGCGCGAGCCGACGCTCAAGCGCGGTTGCCCGCGGTGCACGCAGGCCGCGCCAATGGCACGCCCAGCGCAGTCTTGCGTCGCAGCCGAACTCATCGAGCATCCGGTGGACGAAGCAGAGCACACACTCGCGCAGCGAGGGACTAGTGACGCGCGGGCACTAGGGGGTGGCGGTGGCAATACCTTCGTAGGTCGCGGCGAAGAGCTTGGGACCGCCTGGGCTGTAGTAGGTGTCGAGGCTGCTGACGGTGAGACCGGCTGCCCGGAAGAGAGCTGGGATGTCTCGGTTCAGGTTGCAGCCGCAGGCGAGGCGCTGGTTGAGGCCGTTGAAGCGCTCTTGCCACCTGCGTACGTTTTCGTCCGGGGCGACACCATGCTCGACGAAGTGCAACGTGCCGCCCGGACGCAGCACACGCCGGACCTCACGCAGCGCGGCGACCGCGTCAGGAATGGTGCACAAGGTCCACGTGCTCAAGACGGCGTCGGCTGAGTGGCTTTCGAATTGTAGGGACTGACCGTCGAGACCGGACAGCTTCACCGGTACCGGTGAAGCGGCGATGCGGTCCCGGGCAATCTGTACGCCTAGCTCCGAGGGCTCGACTGCTCGCAGACAGGTGACCTCGCGAGGCAGGTAGGGAACATTGAGCCCGGTGCCGAACCCGATCTCGACCACGTCGCCCTCGAGGTCGCTGCACACGCGAGCCCGGATCTTGCGGGTCTCTTTGTTGTCCATCACCAGGTTCATGACCCGGGGAAACACCCTGTCGCGGTAGAACGCCATCTGCCCATCATGTGCTGTCTCTGGCTCCGCAGCGAGCGGGGCTGGTCTGGAACGTTGTCATGACCCCCCTCACCCGCGTTTCCTGCACCTCCAGCGGCTACCAGCGTGGGCGTCTCAGCGGTACCCACAGGGCGCACGGTTGGGAGGAACCTCGCCGTACGCTTCGACACGATAGGCGCGGGTCGCGCCACCGCCGCTCATCGCCGTCCTGATCGTTCACCACAGCATCTGCCGAGGGCGTCCAGCCGTTCAGGAAGATCTCGCAGCCGCAGTAGCCGCCGCGCTGTGCCCGCCGAGCCTCGAGCGCAGTGGTCCGCGGTGCACGCGGGCCTCATCGCGTGAGCCTCGGGTTGACGCTCTGCCGGGCAACGTAGTGCCGCCCGC
>JACCVZ010000050.1 GCA_013697905.1 Nocardioidaceae bacterium | reverse complement strand
GTGTGACGCGCAGCAGGCGGTTGCGCTCGGACCAGCCGGAGCGGCGGATGGCGGGAGACACGACGGCGGCCGCGGCGCGCCGCGCGACGACGATGGCCACCAGGGCGGCAAGCTCGTCGGCCGTCGGATCGCCCCTGACCACGCGCAGCAGCGGCGCCTGCTGGGGCATGGCGACGGGCTCGCTATCGCTCACAACGGGATGTTCCCGTGCTTCTTCGGCGGCAGCGTCTCGCGCTTCTTGCGCAGCAGCCGCAGCGACCGGACGACCTCCGCCCGCGTTTCGTGCGGTTGGATCACCGCGTCGACGTACCCGCGCTCCGCGGCCTGGTAAGGGTTCGCCAACGTGTCCTCGTACTCCTGGATCAGCTCGGCCCGCCGCGCTTCAGGGTCGTCGGCCTCTTTGAGCTCGCTCCGGTAGAGGATGTTGACCGCTCCTGGTGCGCCCATCACCGCGATCTGGGCGCTCGGCCAGGCCACGTTCATATCGGCACCGAGATGCTTCGACCCCATCACGTCGTAGGCGCCGCCGTAGGCCTTGCGGGTGATCACCGTGACCAGCGGCACGGTCGCCTCGGCGTAGGCGTAGATGAGCTTGGCCCCGCGCCGGATGATGCCGTTCCACTCCTGGTCGGTGCCGGGCAGGAATCCCGGTACGTCGACGAAGGTGAGCACCGCGATGTTGAAGGCGTCGCACGTGCGGACGAACCGGGCCGCCTTCTCAGATGCGTCGATGTCAAGGGTGCCCGCAAAGTGCATGGGCTGGTTAGCGACGACGCCGATGGAGTGTCCCTCGACACGGCCGTACCCGACGAGGATGTTGGGCGCGAACATCGCCTGCACGTCGAGGAACTCGGCGTCGTCGAGCACTGCCTTGACCACCGTGTGCATGTCGTACGGCTGGTTCGGCGAGTCGGGGATGAGGTCGTCGAGCGTTCGGTCGGTGTCGTTCGGAGCGAGGGCCGCCTCTGTGTACGCCGCTGCGGCGTACACCGGAGGGTCCTCGAGGTTGTTCTGGGGCAGGTACGACACGAGCGCCTTGACGTAGTCGAGGGCGTCGTCCTCATCCGCCGCCATGTAGTGGGCATTGCCGCTCTTGGTGTTGTGGGTGCGCGCCCCACCGAGCTCCTCCATCGTGACGTCCTCGCCCGTGACCGTCTTGATCACGTCGGGGCCGGTGATGAACATGTGCGAGGTGCCGTCGACCATCACGGTGAAGTCGGTGATCGCGGGCGAGTAGACGTGGCCGCCGGCGCACGCACCCATGATCAGGGAGATCTGGGGGATCACGCCGGAGGCGTGCACGTTGCGGCGGAAGATCTCGCCGTAGAGGCCGAGGGAGACGACGCCCTCCTGGATGCGAGCTCCGGCACCCTCATTGATGCCGACGACGGGGCATCCAGTCTTCATCGCAAGGTCCATGACCTTGCAGATTTTCTCTCCGTAGACCTGCCCGAGGCTGCCGCCGAAGACGGTGAAGTCCTGCGCGAACACGCACACCTGGCGGCCGTCGATGGTGCCGTAGCCGGTGACCACGCCGTCGCCGTACGGCCGGTTGTGCTCCATCCCGAAGTTGGTGGAGCGGTGCCGAGCGAGCTCGTCCAGCTCCACGAAGGATCCCTCGTCGAGCAGCCTGTCCACCCTTTCCCGGGCCGTGAGCTTGCCCTTTGCATGCTGCTTCTCGATCGCCCGGGCCGAGCCCGCGTGGACTGCCTCGTCGAGGCGCTGTTCCAGGTCAGCGATCTTTCCGGCCGTCGTGTGGATGTCGATCTCGCTCACAGTCGGCAGCGTAACGTGAGCCCGGCGATGCCCTCCATGTACGGCGACCTCGACCGCCCGCCCCTCCACGCCGAGGCATTGCGCCGTGCGTTGGTGACCGCAGGCTCGTTGTGGACCGAGCTCGAGGTGGTTGCCGCTTCCCCGTCCACCAATGCCGTGCTTGCCGACCGGGCTCGCGCCACCGGCGACGACGGCGTGGTGCTGGTCGCCGAGCACCAGACCGCCGGTCGCGGCAGGCTCGACCGCACGTGGACGACACCGGCCCGGTCCGGCATCACGCTGTCGTTCCTGGTCCGGCCGGGCACCGTGGAGGCGGCGAGGTGGCCATGGCTGCCGCTGATGGCGGGTCTGGTCGTGGCCGCGACGCTGCGCGACCAAGCGGGCGTCGCTGCTGCGGTGAAGTGGCCGAACGACGTCATCGTCGACGACCGCAAGTTGGCCGGCATCCTTGTCGAACGCGTCGAGGCGATCGGTCGCACGCCGGCTGCTGTGGTCGGTATCGGGCTCAACGTGTCGCTGCGTGACGACGAGCTCCCGGTCCCAACGGCGACCTCCCTGGTGCTCGAGCAGGCGACCACGACGGACCGGTCGCAGCTGACGCGGGCGCTGCTGCGCAACTTCGACCGGCTCTACAGCTCCTGGATGCTCAGCGGAGGAGATCCGGCGCAGGGCTTGCAGGCGGCGTACATCGACGCGTGCGCCACCCTCGGTCGACAGGTCCGGGTCGAGCTCGTGGGCGGCGGGGCGGCGACGGGGGAGGCCGTCGGTGTGGATTCCCTGGGGCGACTGCAGGTAGACACGGCGCAGGGACGGCAGTCCGTTGGTGCGGGCGATGTCATTCATCTGCGAGCCGTGACGTGAAACGATGTGCTGCAGGGACACGTTCATGGGGTTGGAGGCCTGATGGGAATCTCGCACAAGCTCCTCGGAGAAGGCGAGCATGTCATCGCCAGCACTCGGACGCACTGGAAGGCGCTGGTCTTCCCGGTTATCGTGTTGCTCGTCACCTGCGGTGTAGCCGGGTACCTGCTCGCGATCCTGCCGGACGGGTCGTCGCGCGGCCCCCTGGTGTGGTTAGTGATCGCCCTCGCCGCGGCCGTGATCGTCTGGTTCACCGTGCGTCCCTTCCTGCGCTGGCTCACGGCGTCGTACACCGTGACCAACCGGCGGCTGATCAACCGCTCGGGCATCCTCACTCGCACCGGCCGCGACATCCCGCTGCACCGCATCAACGACGTCAAGTATGAGCGAGACCTGCTGGACCGGCTGCTCGGCTGCGGCACGCTGGTGATATCCGACGCCAGCGAGGAGGGTCGCTCGGTGCTGCCCGACGTGCCACGAGTAGAAAGGCTGCAGCTCGTCATCACCGACCTGCTGTTCGGTAACGACGACGGTGCCGACGACGACGGCACCCCCCGGCACCCCGGCGAGCCAAGGCGACGGTGACGGACTTACCTCCCACCGAGCCCGAGGTCACCAGCGCGGCCGGCGAAAGGCCTGCGCCGGAGCAGCCGGAACCCCCGACGCGCGAGGACCTCGAGCGGGAGATCCTCGGTGAGCACCCGCACCTGACGTCGGCCGAGATCGTCAGCCGCGACGACGCGACCATCGAGCGAGCCCGGGTGCTGTGGCGAGCGCTCGGCTTCCCCGACGCGGGCGAGACCGCAGCCTTCACCAGCTCCGACAAGGAGGCGATGGCGCTGCTGCTGTCACTTGTCGAGTCTGGCGCGCTCGACTTCGAGGTCGCGGTCAAGATGACACGCGCGGTCGGCCGCACGATGGCTCGGCTCGCAGACTGGCAGGTGGCGACGCTCAGCGACTACGTCGAGCAGCTCGAGCACGACGGCATGGGCACCGGTTCGCGCCTCAGCACCGGCCTGGACGTGATCCGCAACGTCGAACCGTCGTTCGAGGAGCTGATGACCTATGCCTGGCGCCGCCATCTCGCGGCGTCGGTCGGGCGGGTGGAGGCGCTCGGAGCCACCGACTCCGACCTGCACACCGTCACCGTGACGGTCGGGTTCGCGGACCTTGTCAGCTTCACCCAGCTGTCGACCGACATCACCCAAGAGCGTCTGGCCGAGATGGTCGAGGGTTTCGAGTCCCTCTGCGCCGACCTCGTCACCGGTGGCGGCGGGAGAGTGATCAAGACTCTGGGTGACTCGGTGCTCTTCATCGCTGACTCACCGCGTGCCGGAGTCGACATCGCCAGCGCGATCGTGGATCGCATCGGTGGGGACGACAGGCTTCCCGACGTCCACGTCGGTCTTGCTACCGGACCGGTCGTCATGCGCTTCGGCGACGTCTTCGGCAGCCCGGTCAACCTGGCGAGCCGACTCACCACCGTGGCGCGACGCAACCGGGTGATCGCCGACCAGCCGACCGCGGACGCCGTCGCGATGCTGGACGCCTACACGGCCCGGCCGTTGTCCGAGCGACCCATCCGGGGGTTCGGGCCGATCCATCCGTTCGCCGTCCGCCGTCTCAGCTGACCCGTCCCAGCTGACCGCTCCGAGGCCGACCCGAGGGCCCCATGCTCCGCTTCTTCGGCCAGCCTGCCGATGAGGTCGAGGGCCTCGTCTTCTGGGTGCCGCTTGAAGACGAACGTGCGATAGCTCCAGAAACGAAAGACCATGCCGAGGAGCAGACCGACAACATTGGCGGAGACATTGTCAGCGAGCGGTGAGCGCAGGTCGAGCAGGTAGTGGGAAATGGCCAGGCAAACGACGGCAATGAGCATGCCGAACCCGTTGAGGAGGAAGAAGAGCGAGACCTCGCGCCGGGCTCCGCTGCGGGCCCGGTCACGCCAGGTCCAGTGCCGGTTCCCGAGGTAGGTCACGATCGTCGCGGCGGCGACGGAGATGGCCTTGGCGGTCAGCGGCTTGTGCTCGAGCAGCCCGGGGTCGCCGGCGAACCTCAACAGGTTGAAAATGCCGACGTCGACGACGAACCCCAGACCTCCGATCAGACCGAACTTGGCGGCCTCGTTGCTGAGGGAGCGGACACGGTCGAGCACGGCGGAGTCTTCCTGACGGTGCGAGGTGACAAGGCTTCAAGCGTACGGCGTCGGGATGGTCGGACGGACCGAAACTGCGTCGATAGTGTGTCGGGCGTGAAGACCCCGGTGGTGGGCGTTGTCGGCGGCGGACAGCTGGCCCGGATGATGCAGCAGGCGGCGATCGGGCTCGGCGTCCCGCTGCGGTTGCTCGCCGAGGCCGCGGACTCTTCGGCCGCCCAGGTGATCACCGACACCGTGGTGGGCGACTACACCGACCTCGCCACGCTCGCAGCATGGGCAGAAGGCTGTGACGTGGTGACGTTCGACCACGAGCACGTCCCGGCCGGGCACCTCGAGCGGCTCGCCGCCGATGGCCACCAGCCTCGCCCGGGGCCCGGCGCTCTCGCGCACGCACAGGACAAGGCTGTCATGCGCCGCCGCCTCTCAGCCCTCGGCATCGGTTGCCCCCGCCACGCCGTCGTGGCGGACCCTCAGGCGGTGGCGGACTTCGTGGCGGCGGTCGGCGGCTTCCCGGTCGTGCTCAAGGCGACCCGCGGCGGGTACGACGGCAAAGCGGTCTGGATGGTTCACGACGAGATGGGCGTCTCCCGCGTTCTCGACGAGGTGCCGGCCGGTGTCGCGCTGCTCGCCGAGGAGAAGGTCGACTTCCGGCGCGAGCTGTCGGCCTTGGCGGTGCGGTCGCCGAGCGGGCAGCAGGCGGCATACCCGGTGGTGGAGAGCGTGCAGCGCCAGGGAATCTGCGTCGAGGTCACCGCGCCCGCCCCCGACCTCGACCCCGACCTCGCCCGGCAGGCGCAACGCATCGCGATGCGGGTCGCCGCTGAGCTCGACGTCACCGGCGTCCTCGCCGTCGAGCTGTTCGAGACGCCGGACGGCCGCGTCCTTGTCAACGAGCTCGCCATGCGCCCCCACAACACCGGGCACTGGTCCATCGACGGCGCCGTGACGAGCCAGTTCGAGAACCACCTGCGCGCCGTGCTCGATCTGCCGCTGGGTGACCCGACCGCGCGCGCGCCCTGGTCGGTGATGGTCAACATCCTCGGTGGGTCGGCGCCGACGCTTTTCGACGGCTACCCGCACGTTCAGGCCCGCGACCCGCGGCTGCGGGTTCACCTGTACGGCAAGCAGGTCCTGCCCGGTCGCAAGGTTGGCCACGTGACGGCCTACGGCGACGACCTCGACGACGTGCGTGCGCGGGCCCGGCATGCGGCGGCGTGGTTCGAAGGTCAGCCTCGGCAACGACTCGGGCTGAGCCGCCCGCAGCCGGACTGACAAGACCATGCGGAGCCGACACACTGAGCACCGCGGCAGCCGACCGCTGCCATGGACACGAGGACGACACTGATGACCAGACAGGACCCCCGGGTCGCGATCGTGATGGGCTCAGACTCCGACTGGCCCACGATGCAGCCGGCGGCCGACGCCCTCGACGAGTTCGGGGTGACGTTCGAGGCCGACGTGGTGTCGGCGCACCGGATGCCCGACGAGATGCTGGCCTTCGGGCGGAACGCCCACGAGCAAGGGATTCGCGTGATCGTCGCCGGCGCGGGCGGCGCGGCGCACCTGCCGGGGATGCTTGCCGCGGTCACGCCGCTGCCCGTCATCGGAGTGCCGGTGCCGCTCCAACACCTGGACGGTTTGGACTCGCTGCTCTCGATCGTGCAGATGCCGGCCGGGGTTCCGGTGGCCACGGTGGCCATCGGCAACGCTCGCAACGCCGGTCTCCTGGCCGTCCGGATCCTGGCGGCGAGCGACGACGGGTTACGGGAGCAGATGGTCGAGTTCCAGCTCGCGCTGGCCACGTCCGCGCGCGCCAAGGGCGACGTCGTCCGCCGCGCCGCCAAGGACACGCGATGAGTCCCCTGCAGCGGGTCTACCTCCACATCGGGCTGCACAAGACCGGTACGACGTACCTGCAGAACCTGTTGGCAGCCAACCAACAGCCGCTACGCAACCAGGGCGTCGACTATCCCGGCGGCCGGGGAGAGCCGGTCCAGGCGTTCGCCGCGCTGGATCTGCAAGGCCGCCGACCCCGCGGCTACAACGACAAGCGCGTCGAGGGGTCCTGGGACGGTCTGGTAACGGCGATCCATGCCCGCGGGCTGCCGACCGCGCTGGTGTCCGACGAGCGGCTGAGCATGTCGACACTGAAGCAGGTACGCCGAGCGGTCGGCTCGTTCGCTGATTCCGAGGTGCACGTCGTGGTCACCGTCCGCGACCTCGGCAGGATCGCCGTGTCAGCGTGGCAAGAGGACGTCAAGAGCGACGAGACCTGGACCTGGCAGCAGTTCGCTGCGGCGATCAAGGACCCGGAGCAGATTGCCAAGGCACCGGCTCGCGGTTTCTGGCTGCGACAAGACGTGCCCAAGATCTGCGAGACGTGGGAGGCGGCGGTCGGGGCCTCGCACGTACACGTCGTCAGCGTGCCGCGGTCGGGCTCGGCACCCGACGAGCTCGTCAAGCGGCTCGCGGCGGTGGTGGGGTTCGACGCCGCGGTGCTTGCCGCGCCCGCCGCGTGGACGAACGAGACCGTCGGCGTCGCTGCAACCGAGGTGATCCGGCGCGTCAACGACCGGCTCGGCGGCCGGCTCAACCAGCGTGAGCATGACAGGGCGATCAAGAACACGCTCGTCCCGATGCTCGCCCGGCGGACCGAGCCCGTCCGCTTCGGCCTTCCCGAAGAGGACGTGGAGTGGGCGAGCCGGCGCGCCGACGAGATGATCGCGGCGTTACGAGACCGCGGCTACCTGGTGGTGGGCGACCTCGACGAGCTGCGGGTCGAGTACCGCGGCGGGAGCCGCAGGCCTGACGACGCCAGTGACGCCGAGCTGTTGGAGGCGTCGGTCGACGCCCTTGCCCTGCTCGCGGAGGAGTACGCCACGTCGTGGTGGGTGCGCCGCAAGGCCAACATCGAGGCCGACCTGGGCGCCCCGAACCTCGCCAGCAAGGTACGTGGCGCGGTCTTTCGAAGCCAGCGCAGGGCCGCCGAGCTCGCCGACCGCAGCCCGCTCGCAGCGAGAGCCGTCGGTGCGGTGCTCAGGGCCCGCGACCGGTCCCGGATCAAGGCGCGCGACGACGCGGAGCGACGAGGCGTCGAGTAGCACCACCCGCGAGCACCCCGACCGACGCGGTTCAGCTGCCCCGCCCCGACTGTCCAACTCTCTGCCGTCTCTACTGCCCAGCCTCGGTGCACTCGATGGAGGCCGTGTCATCGTCGGCGATCTGGGCGAAGAGCTCCTGGGCCCGCTGCTCGTCCCAGAGCACTGCCGATCCCGCGGGGGTACTCGCACCGAGCGAATCGATCGGGACGACACACCGCTTGGCGTCCTCACCGGAGCTGTGCGCCATGGCCCAGGCGAAACGGGCCAGGTCGAGCGGGCCGACCTCCTCGCCCATCCGCAGCGACTCGGCGCCGGCTTTGTTGACCTCGAAGTAGCGCCAAGGGAGGACGACTGTCTGCCACGAGGCGGCCTGTTGCCCGACCGATGCGATGACCTCGCGCTGGTGCAGTGCACGGGTGATGTCGCCATTCCCGAAGGCGCGCGAGCGAGAGTACTGAAGGGCGGTGTTGCCCCCGACGTCCTGGCAACCCTTCTTCATTTTCAGATTGCCGGCCTTGGGGTCGTTGATCGGGGTCTTCGGGCATACCTGGATGCCGCCGACCGCGTCTATCACGTCGACGAAACCGGCAAAGCCGACCTCGATGTAGTCGTCGATCCGCAGTCCGGTGTTCTGCTCGATGGTGGCGACCAGCAGCTCGGGACCACCGAACGCGTAGGCCGCGTTGATCTTGTTCTTGCCCTTGCCGGGGATGTCGACGTAGGAGTCCCGCGGCAGCGAAAGGAGCAGGTTCGGGCCGGGGCCAGACGGCACGTGCAGCACGATAATGGTGTCGGTCCGTTGCCCAGCGGCGTTGCCCGTGCCGAGGTCACCGCGCTGTTGTCTGGTCAGGTCGGCGCGACTGTCGGAGCCGATGAGCAGGTACGTCGTCCCTGGCGTGTCCTCCGGACGGGTTCCTGGCGGCTCCGCGTCGACGTTGGTCACTTGGGAGAAGGCCCAGATGGGCACCGCCACCAAGAAGATCACCCAGACGAGGATCAGGACGACGAGAACACGCCACCACCAGTTGCGGTGTCGCTTTGGTCGGCGGGGCGGCGGCGTCGTGCCTTTCGTCGGGGGTTGGCGGGGCGGCGACTGCGAGCCTGCCGGGGTGGCAAACCTCGGCTGTGGTCGCTGCTGCTGACTGGGGCGCGCGCCAGCGGGTGCCTCGTAGGTGCCGCCGAACGACGGCGGACCGCCCTGCTGCGCTGCCGGGCTCGGTTGCCGTCCCGGCGGCACCGGCAGCACCGGGGTGTGCTCGCCACCGTCGGCGGGTGGGCTCTCAGGTGCCTCGTGGTCCGTTTCGGGGCCGCCGCCGGGTGCCGGCGTCCACTGCTGCGTGGCTTCAGGATCGCCTGGCGTGGACCGCTGGGTGGCCTCCGGGTCGACCGACTCCCCACCTTCCCGGCGCCGCTCGTCGGGCTGCGGCGAGCGTCCCGAGTACAGCCAGTCGTACTTCGGGTCGTTCGGGTTCTGCTTGTCCGCCATATCGACACGCTACCGAAGCAGGCCGCGTGAACTGGTGGATTCAGCGGCTGGACAGGGCCTGCGGCGGGTCGTAACGAAAGTGACCACTGTGACTGGTGATACTGAACCTCGTGTCTTCCGCCCTGCCCACCCTCGACTCCCGCAGGCCGGGTCGTGGGGTGTCAGCGGCGGCGGTGCGGGTGCGTTTGCGCCGGGCAGTGACGCTGATGCTGATGACCGTCCTCGTGCCGGGCAGCGCCCAGGTTGCGGCCGGCAACCGCCGCGTCGGCCGGCTGGCCATGCGCTGCGCCCTGGCCGCGGGGGTGTTCACGGCCACGATGCTGGTGGTCGGTCTGCTGGCGCCGCAGATCCTCGTCGCCGTCTTCACCAATGTCTGGTTCCTCACCGGGCTGCGTGTCGGCCTGGTTGTCTCTGCCGTCGGTTGGGCCTACCTCGTGGTCGACGCCTGGCGGATCGCCGACCCGCTGTCGCTGCCGCAACTGCAGCGACTGTTCATGACCGGGCTGAACGGCGTCCTCTGTCTGGGCCTTTCCGGCGGACTGCTCTTTGCCAGCCACTTGGTGGCGGTCCAGCAGGACTTCATCTCGACCGTGTTCGGGGCGCAAACCGTCACCCATCCTGAAGACGGCCGCTACAACGTGCTGCTGCTCGGAGGGGACGCTGGGCCCGGTCGCTCCGGCATCAGGCCCGACAGCTTGACGGTCGCCAGCATCGACACCGAGACCGGGCGGACGGTTCTGTTCGGACTGCCGCGCAACATGGAAGACGTCCCCTTCCCGGAGGGCTCGGTCATGCACGAGCGATTCCCGGACGGGTTCGACTGCGAGGGCTGCTACCTCAACGGTGTCAACACGTGGGGCACCGACCACGCCAACCTGTTCGGCGGGTCGAGGCAGCCCGGCATCGACGCCACCGTGTCGGCCGTTGAGGAGATCACCGGCCTCGCGATCAACTACTACGTGCTGATAGACCTACGCGGCTTCCGTGAGCTCGTCGACGCCGTCGGTGGTGTGGACATCAAGGTGGGCGAGCGGATTCCGATCGGTGGTGTAGGGGGTCCGGTGACGGGGTGGATCGAGCCCGGCAAGCAGCATCTCGACGGCTATCGGACGCTGTGGTTCGCCCGCAGCCGTGCCACCTCCGACGACTACTCACGGATGGCACGACAGAAATGCGTGATGAACGCGATGCTCCGCCAGCTCGACCCGCAGACGGTCGTCACGAACTTCGGCGGCATCGCGACCGCCGGCAAGCAGGTCATCTCGACCTCGATACCGAGCGGGGAGCTCGCGACTTTCGTCGACTTGGCGCTCAAGACCAGGAGCCTCCCGGTCTCGAGCGTGTCCTTCGTGCCGCCAAAGATCGACACAGGAGACCCCGACTGGTCCCTGATCCGTTCCATGGTGAATGACGAGCTGCGCAGCTCCGGAGCGAAGGACGGGTTGGACCTCGGTTCCGAGCGGTGGTTGCCCCGGCACCGGACGTCGGGGCCACAGGACGCCAACGACAGCGGTGACCTCACGGCCGCCTGCTGAGGCCGCCGCGGGGGTGTGCGGACCGACCTACGATGAGACGGCCGACGATGATGCGGCCGACAACGGGAACCACGAAAGGATGCAGAGGGCGCGTGAGCAACGCAGGGGTCGCGGCCGTCGTGGTCACTTGGAACCGCCGCGACCTCCTCGCTGAGTCCTTGCGGGCCTTGGACGCGCAGACGGTTCCGCCACGCGCGGTCATCGTCGTCGACAACGCCTCGGACGACGGAACGGCGCAGCTGCTGGCTCGCGACTTCCCGCACGTCGACGTCGTGCGCACCCGTCGAAACACCGGCGGTGCCGGTGGTTTCGCGATCGGGCTTCGACGAGCTCTCGCCACCCCCACCGAAGCCGTCTGGTTGATGGATGACGACACCGTCCCCGAACCCGAGGCGCTGGCCGCGCTGGTCGCAGCCAGGCTGGGGTACGTCGACCCGGCGCACCCCAGCCGGCCGCCGGCGCTCGTCGCCTCCCGCGTCGTCTGGACGGACGGGCGAGACCATCCGATGAACACACCGCGCAAGAAGCCAGGTGTGCGGCATGCGGAGGTCGCGGCCGCTGAGGCCATCCTGTGTGTGCCCGTGCGTTCGGCGTCGTTCGTCTCGGTCCTCGTCGACGCCGACCTGGTCCGTGAGCGCGGCTTGCCGATCGCCGACTACTTCCTCTGGAACGACGACTTCGAGTACACGACGCGGCTCGTCCGTGACCGCGTCGGGCTGTGGTGTCCGGCCTCGGTCGTGGTGCACAAGACCAGCACGTTCGGCTCCATCGCCACCGACCCGGGGGAGCGGTTCTTCTACGAGGTGCGCAACAAGGTGTGGCTGTTCGGTCGCTCGCACGGGCTCAGCCCGGTCGAGAAGGCGGTGTACGCCGCCTCGACCGTGCGCCGCTGGGTGCACACGTTCGCCCGGTCACCAGACCGCCGCACGCTGTGGCGCGGACTGCGCGGTGGCGTCACCGACGCTGTCCGCACCCGGCCCGCCGATACCGCGGTCCTGATCGACGAAGCGACCGCCCCGGACCCGACACCGCCCACGAGGGGAACCGAGGGGCGTTGTGGCTGAGGAGTTCAGCCTGCTGATGAGCGTCTGGGGTGGCGACGACCCCGAGTTCCTCGAGGCCGCGTTCCGTTCGGTGGTCCACGACCAGACCCGGCCACCCGACGACGTCGTCGTGGTGCAGGATGGCCCGGTCCCGGCCGCGCTCGAGGCGACGATCACCGGTCTCATCCACGAGTCCCCGGTCCCCACGACATTGCTCGCGCTGGACGCCAACGTGGGCCTCGGGCTGGCTCTCGACCAGGGCATGGCCGCATGCGCACATGACATCGTGGCCCGGATGGACGCCGATGACATCGCGCTGCCGCATCGTTTCGAGACCCAGGTGCCGCTGGTGGAGGGCGGTGTAGATCTGGTGGGCTCTGCCCTGCTGGAGTTCGGCAGTGGCCCCGAAGACATTGTCGGCAGACGCGTGCCACCGATCGAGCCCGACGAGATCGTCCGGTACTCACGCTTCCACCAGCCGTTCAACCATCCGACCGTCGTGTACCGGCGCTCCGCTGTCCAGGCGGCCGGAGGCTACCGCCATCTCGCGATGATGGAGGACTACCTGCTCTTCGCAAAGATGATCGGTCAGGGCGCCACGGTGGCCAACGTGGCCGAGCCGTTGGTCCTGTATCGGATCGGGGCCGGGGCCTACGCTCGTCGCGGTGGTGTGGATGTGCTCAAGTCCGAGGTTGCGCTGCAGCGGCGGTTGTACGAGATGGGCTTCACATCCCGACCGCAGCTGGTCCGCAATATCATGGTCCGAGGGGGCTACCGTCTGGTGCCCGAACCCTTGCGCAGGGTTGCTTACCGGAAACTCATCGCGCGCAAGGGCGAGCGTTGAACGAGAGGCTGCCCGGCCCGGCTCTAGAATCGGGTGGCCAGTCGCGCTCAGGGGAACCCTCAGGCGCCGTGA
Source organism: Nocardioidaceae bacterium (assembly GCA_013697905.1). Lineage (GTDB taxonomy): Bacteria > Actinomycetota > Actinomycetes > Propionibacteriales > Nocardioidaceae > JACDHG01. The sequence continues at coordinate 747 of JACCVZ010000050.1, read as the reverse complement.
TCAGGAGAACGCGTGAACGTGGACCTCGTTGTCGTCGGCTCGGGGCTGTTCGGCCTCACCATCGCCGAACGCTGCGCCAACGACCTCGGCTTGCAGGTGCTCGTCCTCGACCGTCGTGACCACGTCGGCGGCAACGCCTACAGCGTCGCCGAGCCCGAGACCGGCATCGAGGTGCACAAGTACGGCGCGCACTTGTTTCACACGTCGAACGAGCGCGTGTGGGAGTACGTCAACCGCTTCACGAAGTTCACCAACTACCAGCACCGCGTCTTCTCGATCTACCGCGGCAAGGTCTACCCGATGCCGATCAACCTCGCCACGATCTGCGAGTACTTCGAGCGGTGGATGACGCCAGACGAGGCACGCGACCTCGTTGCCGAGCAGGCCACCGAGTTCGAGAGCGCGTCGGCGACCAACCTCGAGGAGAAGGGCATCTCCCTCATCGGGCGGCCACTGTACGAGGCATTCATCCGCGGCTACACCGCCAAACAGTGGCAGACCGACCCCACGAAGCTGCAACCGGAGATCATCAGCCGCCTGCCGGTCCGCTACAACTTCGACAACCGCTACTTCAACGACACTTACGAGGGGCTGCCGGTCGACGGCTACACCGCCTGGATGGAGCGGATGGTCGACCACCCCAACATCGATGTCCGGCTGAACACCGACTTCTTCGACGTACGCGACACCTACGTCGGCAAGGTGCCGATCGTCTACACCGGACCCCTCGACGCCTACTTCGGCAAC
>JACCVZ010000046.1 GCA_013697905.1 Nocardioidaceae bacterium | reverse complement strand
GCTGCACTGGAAGTCCGGTGCCGCGGTGACGGTCGTGATGTCGGCGGCCGGCTATCCCGAATCACCGCGCAGCGGTGACGCGATCACGGGCATCGGGGCGGCCGAGCGGCTCGACGGTGTGCACGTCTTCCACGCCGGTACCACGACAGGCCCCAACGGGCTCGTGACGTCGGGCGGGCGGGTGCTCGCGGTCACCGCGACCGGGCCGGACGTGGCGGCAGCACGTACGTCGGCGTACCGCGGCGTCGAGCTGGTCAGCTTCGAAGGTGCACACCACCGCACCGACATCGCCGCCTCGGGACCGCTGGAGGAGCAGGCGCAGTAGGGAGACCCTGGCGATGCTGGGATACTCGGCAGCGTGACGATCACGAACCTGCTCGCCTCGCGCTACGCGTCGGCCGCGATGCGGGACATCTGGTCGCCCGAGAGCAAGATCGTCGCAGAGCGACGGTTCTGGATCGCCGTGCTGCGAGTTCAACGCGACCTCGGCGTCGACGTGCCCGCGGGCGTCATCGAGGACTACGAGCGGGTCGTCGACCAGGTCGACCTCGACTCGATAGCCGCCCGCGAACGGCGCACCCGGCACGACGTGAAGGCACGCATCGAGGAGTTCTGCGCGCTCGCCGGCCACGAGCACATCCACAAGGGCATGACGAGCCGCGACCTCACCGAGAACGTCGAGCAGTGGCAGATCCGGCGTTCACTCGAGCGCGTGCGCATTCAGATGACCGCCGCCATCGCCAGGCTAGGCGAGCTGGCTGCGCAGCACCGCACGCTGGTGCTGGCCGGACGCTCCCACAACGTCGCCGCCCAGGCAACCACGCTCGGTAAGCGGTTCGCCACCGCCGCGGACGAGATGATGGTCGCGTTGCAGCGTCTCGACGACCTGATCGCCCGCTATCCGCTGCGCGGCATCAAAGGCCCGGTCGGCACGTCACAAGACCAGCTCGACCTGTTGGACGGCGACACCACGAAGCTGGCCGAGCTCGAGCGTCGCGTCGCGCGCCACCTCGGCTTCGAACACGTACTCGCCAGCGTCGGTCAGGTCTACCCGCGCTCGCTCGACTTCGATGTGGTCTCCGCCCTCGTGCAGTCGGTGGCGGGGCCGAGCAACCTCGCGACCACGATCCGGCTGATGGCCGGCCTCGAGCTCGTCACCGAAGGGTTCCAGGCGGGGCAGGTCGGATCCAGCGCGATGCCCCACAAGATGAACACCCGCTCGACGGAGCGCATCAACGGCCTCGCCGTGGTGGTGCGCGGCTACCTCGCCATGGTCGGTGAGCTTGCCGGCGACCAGTGGAACGAAGGCGACGTCTCGTGCAGCGTCGTACGCCGGGTCGCGCTGCCGGACGCGTTCTACGCCACCGACGGGTTGTTCGAGACGTTTCTGACCGTCCTCGAGGAGTTCGGAGCGTTTCCGGCCGTGATCCAGCGCGAGCTCGACCGTTACCTGCCGTTCCTCACCACCACGAAGGTGTTGATGGCGGCGGTCCGTCGAGGAGTCGGCCGGGAGACCGCGCACGAGGCGATCAAGGAGCACGCCGTCACCGTGGCGCTGCAGATGAGGGAGAAGGGTGCCGACCGCAACGACCTGTTCGAGCGGCTCGCTGCTGACGAGCGGCTGGGGCTGACCGCGGCTGACCTGACCGCTTTGGTGGCAGACCCGCTGTCCTTCACCGGCACCGCGGCGTCACAGGTCGACGACGTCGTACGCCGGGTCGAGCAGCTGGTGGCCGGGAACGCCGAAGCGGCTGCCTATCGCCCCGCCAGCATCCTCTGACGTTGCCCGGCCGCAGACGCAGGCACCCCTGGCGACGAGAGGAAGTCAGGCGGGTGAGTCGCCGTCGATCAGGTAGGAGTCACCTGAGGGCACCAGTTGGAGCTGCTTCTGCTCCGTCGACGGGTCTCCCCCAGAGGGGAAGTACGTGACTTCATAGTTGACGACACCATCTCCGAGCGGGGTGATGCTGCTCACCTGGACGTCGTCCATGCTGCCCCAGAAGGCGTCGTAGCTGCCTCGGCCCGTCTCAGCCTGGAACTGTGGTGACAGTTGAGCCCAGCCGGCATCAAGGTCTTCCGGGAGGACAGCGAAGTATGACGCAACGAAGTCGGTCTCCGACGTGGCGGGCGCAGCAGGGGGCGTCCGGCTCGTCGTGGTGGTCGTCTCCTGCTCCGTCGACTCCGTGGTCTCAGTGGGTGTGGTCGACTCCGTGGTCTCAGTGGGTGTGGTCGGCTCCGTGGACGACTCAGTCGTCTGCTGTTTGGTCGGCTTCGTCTGCTGGCTCGTCGTGCTGTCGCTGGGCGTGGTGCTCGTGTCGCCTACAGCCCCTGGCGCGTTGCCAGCGTTTGGATCGTCTCCCACGCCGAGCGTCGAGTACAGCAGCCAGCCCGCTCCGAGCAGGATCAAGAGCGCCACGGCCGCCGCCAGCCAGCGGCCTCGGGACGAGTGGTCTTCTTCGTCGGGAGGCGGCCACGCCGCCCCATCGTGTGACCAGCTGGACACCGGCGTGGGCGGGTCGGCCTCGCCGTACGACGCGGCTGCCGTCCCCGGCTCCGGCGATGGGGTCTCCTGCGGTGACGTCTGCTGCGGCGGTGGAACCGCCACCACTGGGAACTGCTGAGTCTGGCTCGGACCGACCGAGCTACCCCGTTCGGCGACCTCGTGCAGCCACCCCCGAGCCTGCTCCATCGTCGCGCGGGTCTCGGGATCGCGGTCAAGCATGGCGGCCAGCGTGTCCGTCAGTGGTCCGGCCTGCGTCGGCGGCGGCGTCGGCTCGCGGACGATGGCGCTCAGCATCGCCAGCGGATTTCCCAACGTCGGGTACGGCGGTCCGCCTTCTGTGGCGGAGTACAAGGTGACGCCCAGCGCCCAGACGTCACTGGCCGAATCTGGTTCCTCACCCCGCGCCAGCTCGGGCGAGAAGTATGCCGGGGTGCCCGTCATCATGCCGGTCTGCGTGAGTGACAGATCGAGGTGGCCGCGGGCGATGCCGAAGTCGCTGATCTTGGCGAGGTCGTTCTCGCCGACCAAGACGTTGCCGGGCTTGATGTCGCGATGCACGATGCCGAGCGCGTGCGCACTCGCCAGTGCGTCAGCCACCTGAGCACCGATGTAGGCGACCCGGGTGGGGGGCAGTGAACCCTCGGCGGTGATGATCTCCGCCAGCGTCTGGGACGGCACGTACTCCATCACCAACCAGGTGGCGTCGTCCTGCTCCACGACATCGAAGATCGAGACGGCGTTGCGGTGGTTGAGCGCAGCAGCGACCCGTGCCTCTCGCATGGCGCGCGCGGTGTCGGCGCGCGACTCGCCCTCCGGCGGCCGGATCTGCTTCACGGCCACCTGACGGCTGAGGACCTGGTCCTCACACAACCAGACCGTGCCCATGCCGCCACGGCCGATCGCCCGAACGACGCGGTAGCGGTTTGCGATGGTCTCTGGCTGCATCACCACTCCTTATACCCCGCCAGTCTCCGAGAGTAACCATTCGTCGGGTTCGCGCAGACCGGCGAAGCCACCCGGCCGTTGGCACAATGGTGGCCATGACTGCACCGGACCCGCTCGCTGATGCTGCCCTCCGCGTCATCCCCGGCGCACGTCACCTCCACTCCGGTAAGGTTCGCGACCTCTATGAGCTCGACGGTGGGAGCCTCCTGATGGTGGCTTCGGACCGCATCTCGGCGTTCGACTTCGTCCTCACCCCAGACATCCCCGACAAGGGTCAGATCCTCACCCGGATGTCGCTGTGGTGGTTCGACCAGCTCGAACGGCTCGTTCCCAACCATGTGATCTCCACCGACGTACCGGCCGAAGTCGCCGGCCGGGCGGTGCTCTGTGAGCGCCTTGAGATGGTCCCCGTCGAGTGCGTCGCACGAGGTTACCTGACCGGATCCGGGTTGCTCGACTACCAAGCGACCGGCGCCGTGTGCGGGATCGCACTGCCGCCGGGGCTGCGAGAGGGGTCGCGGCTCACCGAGCCGATCTTCACCCCGGCGACGAAGGCTGCGCTCGGCGACCACGACGAGAACGTCGACTACGACACGGTCGTCGAGACGGTCGGCGACGACGTGGCTGCGGAGCTTCGGACGCTGACGCTGGCGGTGTACGCCAAGGCGGAGGAGATCGCCCGCGAGCGCAGCATCATCGTGGCGGACACGAAGTTCGAGTTCGGACATCGAGAAGACGGCGCGCTCGTGCTGGCCGACGAGGTGCTTACCCCGGACTCGTCGAGGTTCTGGCCGGCGGACCGGTGGCGTCCCGGCCGGCCACAGCAGTCGTACGACAAGCAGTTCGTACGGGACTGGCTCACTCGGGACTCCGGATGGGACAAGGCCTCCGGCGAACCTCCGCCACCCCTGCCCGGTGCCGTCGTGGAGCAGACGAGGTCGACGTACGTCGAGGCGTTCCAGCGGCTTACCGGCGAACGGTTCGAGTGACCAGGTAATTCGGCTGCCGAGATTCGCAACCAGGGATCATGCAGGCATGGCGCCTGTGGCGGCGGTCGCTTAGGTTGTGGGCAGTTACTGTCGGAGCGGGCCCCTGCGCCGGCGTACCCCTTGGAGGTCGACCGTGCTCAACCTGGCCGTGATGCTCGAAGACAGCGCCCGGAAGGTGCCCGACCGTGAGGCCATCGTCTTCAACGACACCCGACTGAGCTACGCCCAGATTGACGCGATGGCCAACCAGGTGGCGAACCTGCTGGTGGAGCGCGGGATCGTGCCTGGCGACAAGGTCGCGTTGTCGTGCCCGAACCTGCCGTACTTCCCCGTCATCTACTACGGCATCCTCAAGGCCGGTGCTGTCGTCGTACCTCTCAACGTGCTCTTCAAGGGCAGGGAGGTCTCCTACCACCTCGACGACTCCGATGCGTCGGCGTACTTCTGCTTCGAGGGCACTGCGGAGCTGGCCATGGCAGAGGCGGGCCTGGCCGGCTTCAACGACACCGCCGGGTGCGAGCATTTCTTCGTCATCCCCGCCGACCCGCAGGGCAGTGTGCCGGACGGTGCCGAGCATTTCTTCGCTGCCACCAAGGAGCAGGACAAGACGTTCGAGACGCGCGCGACCGACGCCGACGACACCGCCGTCATCCTCTATACCAGCGGGACCACCGGCCAGCCCAAGGGTGCGGAGCTCTCGCACGCCAACATCGCGTTCAACGTGACGACCTGCCACCGGATCTGGGAGCTCAGCCCTTCCCGCCCCGACATCCACCTGGTCACGCTTCCGCTCTTCCACTCGTTCGGCCAGACGGTGCAGCTGAACGCCGGTTTCGGCCTTGGCGCGACCCTCGTCCTGGTGGCCCGGTTCGACCCGAAGGTCGCTCTCGAGCTGATGGACAAGGAGGAGGTCACCTTCTTCGCGGGCGTACCGACGATGTATTGGGGTCTCCTCGGAGCGCTCACTGACGAGACCGACGTGAAGAAGATCGCGGGCAACTTGAGACGGGCGGTCGCCGGCGGTGCGTCGCTGCCTGTCGAGATCCTCAAGGAGGTCAAAGCGCGGTTCGGCGTCCAGATCCTGGAGGGCTACGGACTCTCCGAGACGTCACCGGTGGCGACATTCAGCCACCTCGACCGGGAACCGAAGGCCGGCTCCATCGGCACCCCGATCTGGGGCGTCGAGGTCAAGCTCGTCGACGACGACTGGTCGGCGGTCGACGACCCCGACGAGGTCGGTGAGATCGCCATCCGCGGCCACAACATCATGAAGGGCTACTACAAGCGGCCGGACGCCACCGCCGAGGTGATGAAGGATGGCTGGTTCAGGTCCGGAGACCTCGCCAAGCGTGACGAGGACGGCTACTACTACATCGTGGACCGGGCCAAGGACATGATCATCCGCGGTGGCTACAACGTCTACCCGCGGGAGGTCGAGGAGGTCATCCTCACCCATGAAGACGTGTCGTTGGTCGCCGTCGTGGGAGTGCCGCACGACAGCCACGGCGAGGAGATCAAGGCGTACGTCATCCGCAACGAGGGCGCGGCTGTCACCGAGGACGAGCTGGTGGACTGGTGCAAGGAACAGATGGCGTCGTACAAGTACCCGCGGGTGATCGAGTTCCGAGACGAGCTCCCGATGACCGCCACCGGCAAGATACTCAAGCGCGAGCTCGCCTGAGCCGTCCCGCCGGAGCAACCCGCGTCTCTAGACTGGTCGCGACCGTCCCCGCCCTCTCCCCAGGAGTCCGTTGTGGCCCGTGTCGTCGTCGACGTCATGCTCAAGCCGGAGATCCTCGACCCGCAAGGGAAGGCCGTGCACGGAGCGCTGCCCCGGCTGGGTTTCGACGGCGTCACCGACGTACGCCAAGGCAAGCGCTTCGAGCTCGAACTCGAGGGCGAGATCAGCGAGGAGCGGCTCGCCGAGCTGCGGAAGGCGGCCGAGACCCTGCTCTCCAACCCGGTGATCGAGGACTACACGGTGCGGGTGGAGCAGCAGTGAAGGTCGGCGTGGTCACGTTCCCCGGCTCGCTCGACGACGTCGATGCGAGGCGGGCGGTCACCATCGCCGGTGGCGAGGCGGTCGCGGTGTGGCACGGCGACGAGGACCTTCGCGGCGTCGACGCTGTGGTGCTGCCCGGCGGATTCTCGTACGGCGACTACCTGCGGTGCGGGGCGATCGCTCGCTTCGCGCCGGTGATGACGCACGTCATCGACGCGGCGAACGCGGGAATGCCGGTGCTGGGCATCTGCAACGGGTTCCAGATCCTGTGCGAGTCGCACCTGTTGCCAGGGGCGTTAATCCGTAATGAGCGCCGCAGGTTCGTCTGTCGCGACCAGCGCCTGCGGATCGAGAACGCGACGACCGCGTGGACGTCGAGCTTCGACCCAGGCGCTGAGGTCATCATCGTGCTCAAGAACGGCGAGGGCGGCTACGTCGCGAAGGAGTCGGCTCTCGACCGTCTCGAAGGCGAGGGCCGGGTCGTCGCCCGCTACCTGGGCGGGAACCCGAACGGCTCGCTGCACGACATCGCCGGCATCACCAACGAGCGTGGCAACGTCGTAGGCCTGATGCCCCACCCCGAGCACGCGGTCGACGCTCTGTTCGGTCCCGGCGTGGACGGCCGGGCGTTCTTCACCTCGGTATTGAAGACGCTCGCGACCGCCTGACGCCGCGGCAGACACCGCGGCGATTCTCCGTTCCTCCTACTACCGGGCACCGAGCCTCGGCGACGCTCGGCTCCTCGACAACGTGACGCTGGGCCTGCGTGGGTCGCTCAAGCAACGCCGGTCAGCGGCCGAGGCGACCGGGCTCGACCTGCTCGACCGCTTCGGGCTCGCCGACGAGGCACACGCCTACCCGACAGTCTGTCCGGGGATCAGCAGCAGCGCGTCGCCGTCGTGCGTGCCATCGCCATGGCGCCACGGTTGCTGCTGCTGGACGAGATCACCTCTGCGCTGGACCCGTTGCTCGTCGCCGAGGTGCTCGATGTCATCGCCGACCCCAAGCGCGACAAGATGACGATCGTGATGGCGACACACGAGATGCAGTTCGCCCAGGAAGTGGCCGACCGGGTGGTGTTCCTCGACGCGGGACAAGTGATCGAGCACGGTCCCGCGGCGAAGGTGCTCGGCGGTCCGCGCGACGAGCGGACGGCGCGATTCCTGGCCCGGCACATCGGTGACCGGTAGCGTTGCCGGGGCACCCATCCCTGCCAGCACAGCGACGATTCGGAGCCAGCCAGCGGTGACCGACCAGCGCCAGCCCGCCACGCTCGACACCGTTGACCACGCGCTCGACACCCCTGACGCCCAGCAGCCCTGGCGTGACCTCGGCCTGAAGCCCGACGAGTACGCCCAGCTGCGTGAGATCCTCGCCCGGCGTCCCACCTCGTCCGAGCTGGCGATGTACTCCGTGATGTGGAGCGAGCACTGCTCCTACAAGTCCAGCAAGGTGCACCTGCGCCAGTTCGGCGAGCTCGTCACCGACGAGATGCGCGCCTGCCTGATGGTCGGCATCGGCGAGAACGCCGGCGTCGTCGACATCGGTGCCGGCTACGCCGCGACTTTCAAGGTGGAGTCGCACAACCACCCGTCGTACGTCGAGCCCTACCAGGGTGCTGCCACCGGGGTAGGAGGCATCGTGCGTGACATCCTCGCGATGGGCGCTCGCCCGGTGGCCGTGCTGGACCCGCTGCGGTTCGGTTCGCTGGATGCTCCCGACACCTTGCGCGTGATGCCGGGGATTGTGGCGGGTGTCGGGGGCTATGGCAACTGCCTCGGCCTGCCCAACATCGGCGGCGAGGCCGTCTTCGACTCGACGTACGCCGGCAACCCGCTCGTCAACGCCCTGTGTGTCGGGGTCATGCGTCATGAGCAGATCCATCTCGCCAAGGCGTCCGGTGAAGGCAACCAGGTCATCCTGTACGGCGCGTCGACCGGCGGCGACGGGATCGGCGGGGTGTCGGTGCTGGCCTCGGAGACCTTCGCCGACAGTGGATCGTCGACGTCGGGTCCCGGCAAGAAGCGCCCCAGCGTCCAGGTCGGCGATCCCTTCATGGAGAAGTTGCTGATCGAGTGCACGCTCGAACTGTTCGAGGCGGATCTTGTCGTCGGCATCCAGGACCTCGGCGGCGCCGGTCTGTCGTGCGCGACATCGGAGCTCGCCAGCGCGGGCGACGGCGGCATGCACGTGTGGCTCGACCGGGTGCCGCTGCGCGACGCGTCGCTGGCCCCGGAAGAGATCCTGATGAGCGAGTCGCAGGAGCGGATGATGGCGGTGGTCCAGCCCGCACATGTCGACGCGTTCATGCGGGTCTGCCGGCGCTGGGACGTCGAGGCGACCGTGATCGGTGAGGTGACGGCGGTGACCGACGACGAGGCCAGCCGAGGTGGTCGGCTGGTCATCGAGTGGCAGGGCGAGACGATCGTCGACGTACCGCCACGCAGCGTCGCGCACGACGGGCCGGTCTACGAGCGCCCCTTCGCGCGACCAGCCTGGCAGGACGCGCTGCAGTCCGACGGCGCCGAGAAGCTGCCCCGGCCGAAGAGCGGAGCCGAGCTGCGGGAGACGTTGCTCCAGCTCGCGGCGTCACCGAACCTGTGCGACAAGTCGTGGATCACCGACCAGTACGACCGCTACGTGCAGGGCAACACCGTGCTGTCGCAGCCCGAGGACGCGGGGATGGTGCGCGTCGATGCCGACAGCGGGCTCGGTGTCGCGGTGGCGACGGACTGCAACGGTCGCTTCGCCAAGCTGGACCCGTACGCCGGGGCGCAGCTGGCGCTGGCCGAGTCCTACCGCAACGTGGCGACCTCGGGTGCTCGCCCGCTGGCGGTGACCGACTGCCTCAACTTCGGCTCACCCGAGGACCCGGACGTGATGTGGCAGTTCGCCGAGGCCACCCGGGGGCTCGCCGAGGGCTGCCGCGAGCTCGGGGTGCCGGTCACCGGAGGCAACGTCAGCTTCTACAACCAGACAGGGGAGACGCCGATCCTGCCCACCCCGGTCGTCGGGGTGCTGGGCGTGATCGACCAGGTGGCCCGGCGTACGCCCCTGGGCTTTGCCTCCGAGGGTCAAGCGATCTATCTACTCGGGACGACGCGCGAGGAGCTGAGCGGCTCGGAGTGGGCCCACGTAGTGCACGGGCACCTTGGCGGTACGCCACCGCAGGTTGACTTCGCAGCAGAGCGCGCGCTCGCCGCCACCCTCGCCGCGGCCGCGTGCGATGGGTTGGTCGAGGCCGCGCACGACCTGTCCGACGGCGGGCTGGCCCAGGCGCTGGTGGAGTCCTGCCTGCGACGCGGGGTGGGCGCGCGGGTGCGACTGCCCGAAGATCTCGACCCGTTTGTGGCGCTGTTCTCCGAGTCGACCGCGCGGGCCATCGTCGCCGTACCGCGCAGCGAGGAGTCGGAGTTTGCGAGCCGGTGTGCTGTCATCAGCTTGCCCCACGCTGCCATCGGCGAGACAGCGGGGCTCGGCGACGGTGCGGTGCTCGAGGTGCAGGGGCAGTTCCGTTTGCCGCTGGCCGAGCTGCGCGAGGCCTGGTCTGCCACCCTGCCCGCCGCCTTCGGCGCCTGACCCCGCCGACCGGACATCTGTGAGCGCATCGATTCGAGTCGATGGTTGCGGTCGAAACGGCGCCGAACGGTGCCGCTTAGGCTGCCGGTATGCCCGTGCGTCTGCGACCTCTGCCAGCCGACGAGCTGGCACTGCTGCTCGGTCGACTCGAGATGGCGGGATTGACCGGCGAGCCGGATCGCGACGACGTACGTGCCGCCGTGAAGCACTTCCTCGCCCTGTTGGCGCAGCGGTGGCCTGGCAAGAGTGTCGAGGTCCGGGTACCGCCATACGCCGCGGTGCAGTGCGTCGAGGGCGCCCGGCACACCCGCGGAACCCCGCCCGCGGTGGTCGAGACCGACGCGGAGACCTGGCTGGCGTTGGCGCGAGGCCGCACGACGTTCGCCGAGGCTCAACAGGCCGGCCGGGTCCGTGCCTCAGGCGCGCGGTCCGACCTGACCCCGCTGTTGCCCCTTACCTGAGTGCACGATCTGCGCCTGCTGCCGCTCACCTGAGTGCACGGTCTGCGCTGCTGCCGCTCACCTGCCAGCCGAGGTCAGCGAACAGGGTACGTCTGAGTCAACATTTCGAGCGGATAGGGTCAGCCTGATGAGCGAGACCACTGATCTCAAGCGACGCGTCGCTGACGTACTACCCGGCGTACGCGCTGACCTGGAAGAGCTCGTGCGCATCCCGTCAGTCGGAGCCGACCCGGGCCGGCATGGCGACGTACGCCGGTCGGCCGAGGCCACTGCGAGACTCTTCCGCGATGCCGGATTGGACACGCAGATCGTCGAGGTGGGCGGTGGGCTGCCGGCCGTCATCGCCCACAAGCCGGCGCCGCCCGGCAAGCCCACGGTGCTGCTTTACGCGCACCACGACGTGCAGCCGGAGGGCGACCGTGCGACCTGGGACTCCGAGCCGTTCGAGCCGACCGAGCGCGGCGGGCGCCTCTTCGGCCGTGGGGCGGCTGACGACAAGGCCGGTATCGCTGCTCACCTGGCGGCGATCCGGGCCCACGGCGACGACCTCGCTGTCGGTGTGGTGGTCTTCGTCGAAGGCGAGGAGGAGTCCGGCTCCGCGTCCCTCCCGGCCATCCTCGAGGAGCACCGCGACCTGCTCGCCAGCGACGTCATCGTCATCGCCGACTCGGCGAACTGGGACATCGGCGTACCTGCTCTCACGACCTCGCTGCGCGGCCTCGCCGGGTGCGTCGTCGAGGTGCGCACGCTGCACCACGCCGTGCATTCAGGCATGTGGGGAGGGGTGGCCCCGGACGCACTCACCACGCTCATCCGGCTGCTTGCGACTCTCCACGATGATGCGGGCAACGTCGCCGTCGAGGGTCTCGCAACCGGCAAGGCGTCCCCGCTCGACTACCCCGACCACAGGCTCAGGGCCGAAGCCGGCATCGTCGACGGCGTCGAGCTCACCGGCACCGGGTCGGTCGTCGACCGCTTGTGGACCAAGCCCGCCATCTCGATCATCGCGCTCGACGCCACCCGCGTCGCCGACGCGAGCAACACCCTCATCCCGGTCGCGCGGGCCAAGATCAGCATGCGGATCGCCCCCGGCGACGACGCCCGCACCGCGCTCGGCAAGCTCCAAGTTCACCTGCGGTCCCATGCCCCGTACGCCGCGCAGCTGACCTTCTCCGACGACGACCTCGGCGAGCCGTTCGCGGTCAACGCGACCGGGCCCGCGTACGACGCGGCCAGAGCCGCGTTTCGCGAGGCGTGGGACGGCGCCGACCCTGTCGACGTCGGAGTCGGTGGCTCGATCCCCTTCATCGCAGAGTTCGCCGAAATGTTCCCGGACGCGGCCATCCTGGTGACCGGCGTCGAAGATCCGGACACCCGAGCGCACGGCGCCAACGAGGGGCTGCACCTCGCCGAGTTCGAGCGGGTCTGCCTCGCCGAGGCCCTTTTGCTGCGCAACCTGGCCGCCGGCGTGGGTCAAGGCTTGGGGTAGCTGTCTGGCTCACCCGACTCGAGTCGGCGCTGCCCGCTCGAGCGAGCCGATTGGGTACGTCGGAAGCCGCCACTTAGACTGTGGCCCGTGCCCCGCGGAGATGGTCGGCTGACCCAAGACCTTGACCCGCATGATCGTGGACCCCAAGACGCCTGTGGTGTCTTCGGCGTCTGGGCACCGGGTGAGGACGTCGCCAAGCTCACCTACTTCGGTCTCTACGCCCTCCAGCACCGTGGCCAGGAGTCGGCCGGCATCGCCGTCGGCAACGGCAAGCAGATCCTGGTTTACAAAGACATGGGTCTCGTCTCGCAGGTGTTCGACGAGCCCACGTTGAGCTCCCTCAAGGGTCACCTCGCCATCGGCCACTCGCGCTACTCGACCACCGGCGCCAGTGTGTGGCACAACGCACAGCCGACGTTTCGGCCGACCCCGACTGGCTCGCTCGCACTTGGCCACAACGGCAACCTGACCAACACCAGCGAGCTCGCGAGTCTGGTGAACCAGCGCGACCACAGCGGTGGTCTCCTCGACGTACCTGCACGGACGTCCGCCGCGTCCACCGACACCGACCTCGTCACCGCCCTGCTCGCCTCCTACCCCGACCGAAGCCTCGAGGACGCGGCGGCCGAGGTGTTACCGCAGCTGTCAGGAGCGTTCAGCTTCGTCTTCATGGACCAGGGCACGCTGTTCGCGGCCCGCGATCCCCAGGGCATCAGACCGCTGGTGCTCGGGCGCCTCGAACGCGGGTGGGTTGTCGCGTCGGAGACGGCAGCACTGGACATCGTTGGTGCGTCGTTCGTTCGTGAGGTCGAGCCCGGTGAGCTGGTCGCCGTCGACGAAGACGGGCTGCGCACCCGTCGTTTCGCCGAGGCAGCCCCGAAGGGTTGCCTGTTCGAGTTCGTCTACCTGGCCCGCCCCGACACGCTCATCAGCGGCAAGCGGGTGCACAGTGTGCGCACCGAGATCGGGCGCCGGTTGGCACGGCAGTTCCCGGTCGACGCCGATCTCGTCATCCCGGTGCCCGAATCCGGCACACCGGCCGCGATTGGGTACGCCGAGGAGAGCAAGATCCCTTACGGACAAGGCTTCGTGAAGAACTCGTACGTCGGCCGCACCTTCATCCAGCCGAGCAACACGATCCGCCAGCTCGGCATCCGGCTGAAGCTCAACCCGTTGCGCGACGTCGTCGAGGGCAAGCGTCTCATCGTGGTCGACGACTCCATCGTCCGCGGCAACACCCAGCGTGCGCAGGTGCGGATGCTGCGCGAGGCCGGCGCCCTGGAGGTGCATGTGCGCATCGCCAGCCCGCCGGTGAAGTGGCCCTGCTTCTACGGGATCGACTTCGCCACCCGCGCCGAGCTGATCGCCAACGGCATGACTGCTGAGGAGATCTGCCGCTCGATCGGAGCCGACAGCCTGGGCTACGTCGACCTCGACGAGTTGGTCGCCGCCAGCGAGCTGGCCAAGGACGACCTCTGTCGCGCCTGTTTCGACGGCGTCTACCCGGTCGAGCTGCCCGAGCCGCAGTTCCTCGGCAAGCACCTGCTCGAGGCCGCCATCCTCGACGCCCCCCTCGGCCCCGACGGCCTCGCTGTGGCGCTAGCCGGTGGTGGCGCCGCCGACGCCCTCAACCGCCCCTGATCGCGAAGGTGACCTCACCATGACGGACGAGACGGGCAGCCGGCGTACGTCGGCGTACACCGCGGCCGGGGTCTCGATCGAAGCCGGTGACGAGGCCGTTGAGCTGATGCGGCAATGGGTGGAGAAGGCCCGTCGTCCCGAGGTTGTCGGCGGCATCGGTGGTTTCGCCGGCCTGTTCGACGCCTCGGCGTTGAAGGCCTTCCGGCGACCACTCCTCGCGACCAGTGCCGACGGTGTGGGCACCAAGGTGGCGGTGGCCCAGGCGATGGACGTGCACGACACCATCGGCTTCGACCTGGTGGGCATGCTGGTGGACGATCTGGTCGTCTGTGGTGCCGAACCGTTGTTCATGACCGACTACATCGCCACCGGCCGCGTCGATCCCGGTCGCGTCGCGGCGATCGTGAAGGGCATCGCGGAGGCTTGTGTAGTCGCCGGCTGCGCACTGCTCGGCGGTGAGACCGCCGAGCACCCGGCGCTGATGGAACCGCACGAGTACGACGTCGCCGGGTCGACAACCGGCGTGGTCGAGGCCGACGAGCTGCTGGGTGCGCACCGTGTCCGTGCGGGCGACCTGCTCGTGGCGATGGGATCGAGCGGACTGCACGCCAACGGGTACTCGCTGGTTCGCCAGGTGCTGCTGCGTCAAGCCGGCTGGAAGCTCACCCGTCGCGTCGACGAGCTTGGCCGAGCCTTGGGCGACGAGCTGCTGGAACCGACTCGCCTGTACACCCGCCCGTGCCTGGAGCTGGCTCGGCGGCTCGACACGCACGCAATGGCGCACGTCACCGGCGGCGGACTGGCCGCGAACCTCTCCCGCGTTCTGCCGGACTCGGTCAGTGCCGTCGTGGATCGCTCGACTTGGGTCCCGCAGCCGATCTTCGACCTGGTGGCCTCCGTAGGCGATGTCTGTCGAGACGACCTGGAGCAGACGCTCAACATGGGCGTCGGCATGGTCGCCGTGGTCAGCGCCGCCCACGCCGACGCCGCCGTCCGTCTGTTGGTTGAGGCCGAGATACCTGCGTGGGTGTGCGGACAGGTTATCGGCGCCCCAGGCGGCGATGCCGAGCTCACCGCTGAATACGGTGCGTGAGCCGCCGGCAAGACATTTGGCCGAAACATGATCGGCCGGGTGTGTCTTGGGCGTCTGCGCCAGGTATCGTGGGCGAGCACGAGAACTGATGACAGTCCGGCGCCCTCGGGGTGAGCCGGCCACGATGGGCAAGGGGGTCGAGCCTATGGGGCGCGGCCGTGCGAAGGCGAAGCAGACGAAGGTCGCACGCGAACTGAAGTACCGGGAGTTCAACACAGACTTCAACCAGCTGCAGCGCGAGCTTCATGGCGACGACAGTCCGCGATCCGCAGACGAGTCCGACCCCCCCACCGGTGAGTCAGTCGACACCGACGATCCCGACGTCGACCTCTACGACGACCCAAGCAACGGATCAGCTCCCCGGCGTTAGAGCTGGTCCACGTCTCAGCCCACCCAGAGCCCGCGTAACCGGCCCACGTCATTCATCCGGCGCTCGGCGAGTCTGTCCGCAGCGACTGCGGTGGGAACGTCCTCATCCGAAGCAACCTCGAACACTCGTCGGGTGGTGTCGAAGATACGGGCGGCTCGCGCCTTCGCGCGGTCGAACGAGAATCCCTCGAGCTCGTCGGCGACCTGCACCAGCCCACCGGCGTTGACGCAGTAGTCGGGCGCATAGAGGATGCCGCGTGACTCGAGCACGTCCTCGATGCCGGCGTGGGCCAGCTGGTTGTTCGCAGCACCGCAGATGATCTTCGCCTTGAGCAGCTGCACGCTGTCGTCGTTGATGGCGTCGCCGAGCGCGCAGGGCGCGTAGACATCGATGTCGGAGACGACCAGTGCACCATTGTCGGCAACCACGTCGACCTCGGGATGCTCGTCAAGGACGCGCCGGACTGCGGGCTCGTACACGTCGGTGATGACGACGTCGGCACCATCGTCGAGCAGGTGCTCGACCAAGTGGTGGCCGACCTTGCCGACCCCGGCGACACCCACCCGGCGTCCTGCCAGGCTTGGCACACCCCAGGCCACTTCTGCGGCAGCGCGCATGCCTTGAAAGACGCCGTACGCCGTCAGCACGCTCGAGTCGCCCGCGCCGCCGTGTTCGACCGTGCGGCCTGTGACGAAGTCGCATTCGCGCGCGACGATATCCATGTCCTCGCTGAAGGTGCCGACGTCGCAGGCTGTGTAATAGCGGCCGCCGAGCGACTGCACGAACCGACCGTAGGCGCGGAGCAACGGCTCGGTCTTGTCTCGGTGCGGATCACCGATGATGACCGCCTTGCCACCGCCGAGGTCGAGCCCGGTCACGGCGGCCTTGTAGGCCATGCTCTTGGAAAGGTTGAGCACGTCGCGGACAGCGTCGGCCTCGTTCGCGTACGGGTAGAAGCGGGTGCCCCCCAGGCCGGGACCGAGTGCGGTGGAGTACAAGGCGATGATTGCCTTGAGACCACTCTCGCGGTCGTGACAGAACACGACTTGCTCGTGGCCGCTGGCCTGGTCGAACACGGAGTAGCCGGGGGTGTCGGTCACGGTGGTGACTCTTCCTTTGCGATGGCTCGGTCTGGTGCCAGGGTGAGGCGTCCGCGGGGGTGGTGCGGACGCTGGTTCCACGATAGGCCGGTGCGATAATGCGCCGCCCACGCGGTCGCTCGCGGCTAGGGTGAGCCTGTGCTTCCCTACTCGTCATACCTGCGGGTCTACGAGCCGTTGACGGCGCTTGGTCTCGCCGCCCGCGAAGCACTGGCGCACGACCTCGATAGCCCAGTCGACCCGACCGCGACCCTGGTCACCGAGCAGACGACGGTGCTCAACCGTACAGTCTCGTCGGCGGTTATCGGCGTCGACAACGACCACACCTACGCGGCGTACGTGCTGCGCCTCGACGGCCGGTCCTACTACTGTCCGGCTGACATGCCCTTGCGTTCCTGGCTTTCTTTGACGTCCCTCATCGACAGCGTGGGCGACGTGAACATGCAGCTGCTGCTGCCGCCGGAGTCGATAGCGGTTGCCGACGAGGGATTCCTCGCCTGGCGCCGCGCGCATCCCGAGGCTGTCCCACACGTCCGGCAGACGACATGGGGTGTGCCGCGGACCTGGTTCGTGCTGGTCGCAGACGACGAGCGCGAGGTGTACGACGCAGGCAAGTTCGCCAGTATCCGCTACCGAGCCAGGATCGCCGACGCCCGTAGCCGGGTCGAGGCGGCTCAGCAGATCTTGCACCGCGTGATCGACGGGTCGGACCTCAGACGGGAGATGCACGACCTCACCAGCTGGCTGGACGCTTTTGATGGCGCCAGCTGGGTGGAGCTCGACTACGCAGGCGTGTCGCAGCATCTCGATGGCGACCTTGAGGAGGACGAGTCCGCCGGTGAGATCCACCGGGCGCTGAGTGCCCTTCGCGCGGGGGACTGGGCCGCTGCCGGTGAGTCCTACCGCTGTTTCGAGGGCCGGTGGCGTGTCGTCAACGCCTATGAACGTGCGAACTGACGGCCGGGACACGCCGAAATTTCCGGTCCTTGCCGGCGTATATTTGACGTAGTCGGCTACGCTTTGCCATAGTTGACCCGCTTGGTTCCCGGTCGGCGGCAGTTTGCGCGTCGATAGCGCCTTTTTCCGCGCGATGGCGATTCCCGGTCATCGAGCGGGTCATTGAGTCATCGAGCAGCGAGCCGTGGCGGCTCGGTGTGCAACATTGAGGAGGCCGCGTGAACACACGACCGACCGAGTCTGAGCCCCTGTTGACACCTGCAGAGGTGGCAGCGATGTTTCGCGTGGACCCCAAGACGGTCACGCGGTGGGCCAAGGCCGGCAAATTGAGCTCGATCAGGACTTTGGGCGGCCACCGCCGCTATCGGGAGTCCGAAGTTCGGGAGCTGCTCAACGGTGTGCCAGGACAACGCCAGTCAGAGTAGGGTTCGTCCTCTTTCGCCAAACTTTTGTGAAAGAGACTGTCGCTGACGCGCGCACAAACGTGACGCACCGATTCACGCTCCCGAGTTCGCCATCTCGCGGTCGAACTGGTTATTCGAGGTGTGCGGGCATAATCTGCTTTCTTCGGGGTATGAATACAGGAGATGTGCGCTGGGGATATGGTGGCCTTAACGTAAATCAGGCACAACCAGTGCTGATGAGATGCCACATACGTGCTGTCCTGGGGGACGGCCAGGATAACGCGAGGACAATATGCCCAGTCACAGCAGCATTTTTTCCAGGGCCGCAGGAGCGGCGGCAGCCCTCCTCGGCGGCGGTCTCCTTCTTCTGTCAGCTCCGGCCCTGGCTATCGGGGCTGAGTCCGGTCCCGTTCTAGCCGCGGCTGACGACGGCGAGGGCGCCGTTTTCGTCAATGGTGTGAACTTTGACGACTATCCCTACCTTGGCAATGCCAGCGCTGACTGCACGTTCACGATCGAGTTCTTCAACTACGTCGCGAGCAATGACACGGCTAAGGTGACGTTTACAGCTGAGCCGCCGACCGCGGATGCCGGGATTGTTGTCACAGGGGGGGACCTTACCCCCGCCATCGGAGGGGACCCTGCTGGCGGCCCGACCGACCTCGACGCCAGCGAAACCTATCAAGTCACGTTCACCGGTGACCCTGACCCGGTCATTGGCTACCGTTTCAGGCTGTCAGTCCTGGCACCGGGCACGCTTGGTTCAAACCTTGAGAGCAGGCTCTTCGTGTGTCCCGCGCCCGAGACCCCGCCGACGACGACCACTACGACACCGACGACGTCCACAGTGCCCACGACGACCGCGGCACCCACCACGACGGTCAGCCCCACCACGACGGTCAGCCCCACCACGAC
>JACCVZ010000011.1 GCA_013697905.1 Nocardioidaceae bacterium | reverse complement strand
TGGCGGATCTTGCCCATCCGCTTGAGGCGAATCTTGACGGCCACGGGTGTGGTGTCTCCTTGGTGTCTGGTGTGGTGGCGGCCTGCATGGACCGGTAGGGACGGTCAGCGACTGCCGAGGATCCGAGTCGGGAGGTTGAGAGGGTCCACCCGGACGCGAAGTCTGGGCACATTGTGCCAGAAGATCACCTGCGACCACCAACTGGTGGTCGGACGCGTCCCGCACTGCGGAACGCCGGTTTAAGCCAAGTCGGGTCGGGCACAGGCGCGCATGGACAGACGCCGAGGAGTCCCTCGGGCGCCTGCAGAGAACCACCCCAGCGGTGTCGGCTGCGCGCCGTCACCTGGAAGGAAAGTGAGCAGGATGGCAGCGAACAAGGCAGTGGCATATGTAGGTGGCGGCAAGGTCGAGGTTCAGACCATCGACTACCCCACATTCGAGCTGAAGGACGGTCCGGGCGTCAACCCTGACAATGTCGGACGCCAACTCCCCCATGGGGTCATCATCAAGACCGTCGCCACCAACATCTGCGGCAGTGACCAGCACATGGTTCGCGGCCGCACGACCGCCCCCGAAGGCCTCATCCTGGGGCACGAGATCACCGGCGAGGTCGTCGAGGTTGGCCCGGGGGTCGAGTTCATCAAGGAGGGCGACCTTTGCTCGGTGCCGTTCAACATCTCGTGCGGACGCTGCCGGAACTGCAAGGAAGGCAAGACCGGGATCTGCCTCAACGTCAATCCCGACCGACCCGGCTCCGCCTACGGGTACGTCGACATGGGTGGCTGGGTCGGCGGTCAGGCGCAGTACGTCGCCGTACCGTATGCCGACTGGAACCTGCTCAGGTTCCCCGACAAGGACCAGGCGATGGAGAAGATCCTCGACCTGACGATGCTTTCCGACATCTTCCCCACCGGTTTCCACGGCTGCGTGACCGCCGGTGTCGGTGTCGGCTCTACCGTGTACGTCGCCGGAGCAGGCCCGGTCGGGCTCGCCGCCGCCGCGTCGGCCCAGCTGCTCGGGGCTGCCGTCGTCATCGTCGGTGACCTCAACGAGGACCGGTTGGCGCAGGCGCGCAGCTTCGGCTGCGAGACCGTCGACGTGTCGAAGGGAGACCCAAAGGACCAGGTAGAGCAGCTCCTCGGCGTGCCCGGGGTGGACTGTGGTGTCGACGCCGTCGGCTTCGAGGCGCGCGGGCACGGCAGCGACGCCGCTACCGAACACCCCGCCACCGTGCTCAACTCGCTGATGGACCTCACCATCGCGGGCGGCGCCCTCGGGATCCCGGGGCTGTACGTCACCGGTGACCCGGGCGCCGCGGACGACGCCGCCAAGGAGGGCTCGCTCGCGATCAGCATCGGTCTCGGGTGGTCGAAGTCGCACAGCTTCGCGACCGGCCAGTGCCCGGTGATGAAGTACCACCGCGGGCTGATGATGGCGATTCTTCACGACAGGGTTCAGATCGCGAAGGCCGTCAACGCGACGGCGATCACGATCGACGAGGCCCCCCGTGGCTACGAGGAGTTCGACCAGGGCGCGTCGAAGAAGTACGTGCTCGACCCGAACGGCTACCTCGGGGCCAAAGCAGCCTGATTCGCGCAGCTAACCGTCGACGGCCACCAGTCCCAAGGATCGGTGGCCGTCGCCGGGTGAGCCGGCGGCGGGTCGTATGTTGTGGCCATGCCGCGTCGCAAAGTCTTGGCCATCGTCTTGGCAGGTGGCGCCGGCGACCGGATGGATGTGCTGACCCGAGAGCGTGCCAAGCCCTCGCTGCCGTTCGGCGGGGTCTTCCAGCTGATCGACTTCTCGTTGTCCAACCTGCTGCACAGTGGCATCGACCACGTCTGGGTCTCCGTGCAGTACCAGCCCGGCTCGCTCGACTCCGAGATCGCGAACGGCCGACCGTGGGACCTGGACCGTACGCACGGCGGGTTCCGTCTGCTGATGCCCCAGGAGGGTGTCGGCGGCGACGAGGACGGTCTCGCGAACGGCAACGCGGACGTGCTGTTCCGGGTGCGTGACCAGATTCGCGCCGCCGAACCCGACGTGCTCCTCGTGATGAGCTCCGACCACGTCTACCGGCTGGACTACGGCGAGGCGATCGCCCGTCACGACAGCAAGCGGGCCGAGTGCACGGTCGTCACCACAGAGGTGTCCCGCGCAGAGGCATCGCACCATGCGACGGTGGTCGCGAACCGGCAGGGACGCGTCACCGATATCACCGACAAGCCCGCTCGGCCACGCACGGGGGTGATCGCGACGGAGATCTTCGTCTACGACCCAGCTGTGCTGGTGCGGACCTTGGAAGAGCTCCACAGTGAGCTGGCGGACGAGTCGGACGACGACGAGACGGGCCTCGGGGACTTCGGCGAGCACCTGATCCCCCGGCTCGTGCAACGCGGTTCCGTGTACGAGCACCGGATGAACGGGTACTGGTGCGATGTGGGGCGCCCCGACACCTACTTCGCCGCCCATCGCGACCTGCTCGAGGGCGATTTGGGGGTGGTCGGCATGCCGGATTGGCCGATCTTGAGCCGCACAGCGCAGAGCCGCCCGGCGCGGGTCCATGAGGGTGCCTCAGTGGTCGACAGCCTGCTCAGCTCGGGCTGCGACGTGCAGGGCGACGTACGCCGCAGCGTGCTCGGGCCAGGGGTCAACGTGGCTGCTGGCGCGACCGTGGCCGACAGCGTGATCTTCGCGGGTGCCACGGTTGAGCCTGGGGCCGTGGTCGCCTGGTCGATCCTCGACACCGGCATCGTGGTCGCCGTGGGCGCCGAAGTCGGCGGCCCACCGGACGGGAAGCTCCCGACCGCCGAGGAGCTGACACTCGTGGGTCGTGACAGCCACATCGGTGCAGGCACCAAGATCGCCCGCGGGGCCCGCCTCGAGCCTGGGACGACTACCTGACGTTGAGGGCAGATGGCTAGGGGTGCCCTGCGTGCGCGGAGGCGACGTCGATGGTGAGCACCTGGCCGGTGGGCTCGCCTTTCGCCATGCCCTCAGGACCGTGCCACTCCGTGGCAACGATGAACAGGGTGCGGCCGGTAGAACCTCCGAGTGCACAAGAGAAACAGCCGCGGTCGGTGGTGATCGTCTGCAGCACGTCGCCACCCTCCCGTACACGTACGCAGTGTCGGTTGGGTACGTCGGCATACCAGATGGCACCCTCGACGTCCATGCAGATCCCGTCCGGTACATCGGTCCCGAGATCGGCCCACACCCGCCGATTCGACAGTCACCGTCGCCGTCGATGTCGAACGCGGTGAGGCGGTTGCGGTAGGACTCGGCCACGATCAGGGTCGAGTTGTCTGGAGTGACCACCATGCCGTTGGGAAACCACACGTCGTCGGCAACTTCACGGCTTGAATCGTGCGGGGTGGCCAGCGCGATGGTGCCGCTGGACGGTTCCGCGCCACTCATCAGGTCAAAGCCCGCCTGGTTGACGTAGGCGTTCCCCCGACCGTCGACGACAATCTCGTTCCACGCGGCAGCGAGGTGGGACAAGTCGGCATGCGCCACCCAGGATCCGTCGGGCTCCTGGCGCTGCAGCTCGCTGGACACGATGAGCAGGCGTCCGTCCGGTAGCCAGTCGAGCGAGAACGGGAACGTGGACATGCGCCGGACGACGTCGCGGCGACCAGCCAGGTCGACAGTCACCACCTCGCGGGCCCCCCAGTCAGAGAACCACAGCCGCCCACCGTGCCAGCGGGGTGACTCACCGAACACGACTCCGCTCAGCAAGATCCGGGGTACGTCCATGGGACCGCTCCTCTATTCGCTGCGCCGCGACTTCCTCAGAGACCACAGTGCTGCCGGCGGATCATCGGGTCCGGAGACCGTTTCGGTGGGGTGGAGACGGCCACGAGGAAACCGTCTAGGGCGCCTCATCACCGACAGTCAGGCGACCACGTGGCCTCTCAGCACGATCCGTTTCGGGTGGTCAAGAACGCCGAGGTCATCGAGCGGGTTGGCGTCGTACACCACGAGGTCGGCGGGATCGCCCTCGTCGAGATTGCCTCCGGCTCGCCCGAGCCACGGCCGCGCCCGCCAGGACGCCGCACCGAGTGCGTCCTGCGAACTGATGCCCAGGCCGGCGAGGTGCTGCACCTCTTCCGCGATGAGACCGTGTGGCAGCACGCCGCCGGCGTCGGTTCCGGCATAGATCGCCACGCCTGCGTCGTACGCCGCTCTCAGTGTCTCGTGGCGGCGGTCGAACAGCTCGCGCATCCGTGCGGCGTACGCCGGGAACCTGGCCTCACCGGCCGCGGCGTAGTCCGGGAAGTTCTCCAGCTGCCTGACGGTGGGGACCAGGGCGATGCCCTGGGCGACCATCTGGCCGATCAAGGAGTCAGTGAGACCGGTCCCGTGCTCGATGCAGTCGATCCCCGCCTCGAACAGGTCGGGAAGCGACTCCTCACCGAAGCAGTGCGCGGTCACCCGCGCGCCGTGTGCATGCGCGGTGTCGATGGCGGCACGGAGCGCGTCGAGCGGCCAGCAAGGCGCCAGGTCTGCCACGTCGCGATCGATCCAGTCGCCCACCAACTTGACCCAGCCGTCGCCTCGTTGCGCCTCCTGCGCGACGTACGCCGGCAGCTCGTCGGGCTCGATCTCGTGTGCGTAGTTGCGGATGTAGCGCTTGGTCCTGGCCAGGTGGCGTCCGGCCCGGATGATCCGCGGGAGCTCGTCGCGGTCGTCGATCCAGCGGGTGTCGGCGGCCGAGCCGGCGTCGCGGATGAGCAGGGTGCCGGCGTCGCGGTCGAGGAGAGCCTGCTGCTCGGACTCCTCGTCGGAGACCGCACCGTCCGCGTCGAGTCCGACATGGCAGTGGGCGTCGACGAGCCCGCACACGATCCAACCCTCGGCGACCAGCTCTGCCTGGGCGACCGGTTCGTAGGTGATGTGACCATCGGCGACGTACAGGTCGCGCCGTTCGCCGCTGGGGAGGATGACGCCACTGACCTTGAGGGCAGTGGCGGCACCAGTCATGGCGCCGACGCTACCCGAGCCGGCGGCCGTTCGTCGGCGCGCGGTGCCGGTCGTCGTACGAAGCGCCCATCCGGCCGTGCGCTTGGCAGTCTTGCGCGCTCGCGGGAGGCGCAGGCGGGCTCAGAGCAGGTCTTTGAGGTTCTTCGGCAACTCGAAGCCCTCAGGCAGTTCGGTGGAGGAGTCCTTGCCGAACCCGAAGGCGGCGGCGCCGCTGTCACCCGACTGGTCCGGAGCCGTGGCGCCAGCTCGGGCTTCTGCCGCCCGTTTCGCCGGGTTGCCGGAGCCGCGCTTCTTGCGGCTCTGCGGGGTCTGCTGACGTCCCTTGGCTCGCTTGCCAGCACCAGGAAGACCACCGAGGCCAGGCATACCGCCCATGCCGTCGCCACTGGCCATCGCCATCATCATCTTGCGCGCCTCGAAGAACCGGTCGACGAGCTGGTTGACCTCGCTGACCGCCCGGCCGGCACCGCTGGCGATCCGCGCCCGGCGCGAGCCGTCGATCATCTTTGGGTTGTCGCGCTCGGCCGGCGTCATCGACAAGATCAGCGCCCGGATGCGGTCGATCTCGCTGTCATCGAAACCGGCGAGCTGGTCCTTGAACTGGGCCATCCCCGGGATCATGCCCATGATCTTGGACAGCGAGCCCATCTTCTGGACCGCCTCCATCTGCTGCAGGAAGTCGGTAAGGGTGAAATCGCCGCCCTTGCCTTGCAGCTTCGCGGCTGCCTTGGCGGCCTCGTCGGCGTCGAACGCCTTCTCGGCCTGCTCGATCAGCGTCAGCATGTCGCCCATGCCAAGGATGCGGGAGGCCATCCGGTCGGGGTGGAAGATGTCGAAGTCGGTGAGCTTCTCACCGTTGGACGCAAACATCACCTGGCGACCGGTGAGCTGCACGACCGACAGCGCGGCGCCCCCGCGGGCGTCTCCGTCGAGCTTGGACAAGACGACTCCGCTGAAGCCAACGCCGTCCAGGAACGCCTGCGCCGTGGTGACAGCGTCCTGGCCGATCATGGCGTCCACCACGAACAACGTCTCGTCTGGGTGGACGGCGTCGCGGATGTCGGCAGCCTGTTGCATCAGCTCGGTGTCGATGCCGAGACGTCCGGCGGTGTCGACCACCACGACGTCGTACAGCTTGTGCTTGGCCTCCACAATGGAGTCGCGGGCGACCTGAACCGGGTCGCCGACGCCGTTGCCCGGCTCGGGTGCGAACACGTTCACCCCGGCTTGCTGGCCGACCACCTGGAGCTGGGTGACTGCGTTTGGCCGCTGAAGGTCGGCTGCCACCAAGATCGGACTGTGGCCCTGCTCCTTGAGCCAACGCCCGAGCTTTCCGGCGAGGGTGGTCTTGCCGGAACCCTGAAGCCCGGCGAGCATGATGACGGTCGGCGGAGTCTTGGCGAAGCGGAGCCGGCGAGTCTGTCCGCCCAGGATCTCGACAAGCTCCTCGTTCACGATCTTGATGACCTGCTGAGCCGGGTTCAGCGCCTCGCTGACCTCGACCCCCTTCGCCCGCTCCCGCACCCGCTCGACGAACTGCCGGACAGCTGGCAGCGCCACGTCGGCCTCGAGCAGTGCTATCCGGATCTCGCGACAGGTGGCGTCTATGTCGGCGTCGGAGAGCCGGCCCCTGCCGCGAAGGTTCTTGAACGTCGCGGCGAGCCGATCTTGCAGGGTGTCGAACACGGGGCGGTCTGTCCTCGAGATGGCGGGCGGGCTGTGCCGGTGAGACGCTGTGCAGATCCGCTGTGCAGGTGGCGCTGTGCCGCGTGCGGTGTGCAAGGTACGTCGACCGGCCGATCGATGGATCAGCCTACCTGCCCGCTGTGTGCTCTCCGATTCGTCCGACCGAACGCGCACTGCCTGAGCCTGTGCCGATCGGACGAATAGGGGTTGCCAGCAGGCCAGCGGCGCCGCCCTGGAGGTGCAAGTGGCGGTGCGTCCGCTCCACCAAGGTGTCGACAAGCTGTTTGCGCCACGGTGACCACGCCTTCGGGCCGGTCGCGAGGGCATCAGCCTCCGTCAGCACCGCCAGCAGGTCGAGAGTGGAGACGTCCACCACCGCCAGCGCCACCGCTGCCGCGGTTCGGGGGTCATCGAGGTCCTGCGTGGTGGCGACGTCGACCAGCAGCAGGTGGTGCCGCACGAGGCGTGCGATCACGGCCGCATCCCGGTCGTGATACCCCATCCGGCCTGCGATGTCCCGCGAGATCAGCTCGCCCGCCTCGCTGTGGTCGGCGTCGTCGCCCTTGCCGATGTCGTGCAGGAGGGCAGCGGTGACGAGCAGGTCCGGACGGTCGACCTGGTCGGCGTACGCCGCCGCCTCGACACAGGTCTGCACCTGATGCCGGTCGACGGTGAACCGGTGCACCGAGGACTGGGGCGCGAGGTGCCGAACGCGTTTCCACTCCGGCAGCAGCAGCTCGACTACGCCGTACTGGTCCAGGCTCTCCCATACGTCGACCAGGGCTGGTCCGCTCGCCAGCAGGCGGCCGAAAAGTGCCCGGGCCTCGGCCGGCCATGGGACCGGCATCGGCATCAGCTCGCGGCCGAGCCTGGCCGCGCCGGCATCGGTGAGCATCAACCCACGGGCCGCCGCGGCCTCGGCCGCGCGCAGGCCGAGCAGCGGGTCGCGAGTCGGTTGCGCCTTCTCTGTGAGCACGACTTCACCGCGGTACGCCGCCACACCGGGAGCAACCACGTCGAGGACGGGTCGACGAGATCCTCCGGACGGTGCCGGGGTCAGCATCCAGTCGACGTTGCGCAACGCGACCGAAGCGAGGTGGCCGATGCCGCGGCCGATTCCGGCCAGATGTGATCGCACTAACGTGCCGTCGACGAGACCGAGCCGCTTGGCGACCTCGGCGGCATAGTCCGCGACGAGCCGGTCTGTGTGTCGCCCGGTGGTCTCCTGGAGCGCGTCACGAACCTCCAACAACGCACTCGCAAGGCGGTCGACCTCTGCTGCGGGCACATCGATCAGCCAACTGGCCAGCAGGGCGCGGAGCACGGTGACGTCACGCAGGCCACCGTGCGACTCCTTCAGGTCCGGTGTCGTGGCGTGGGCAAGGTCGCCGACTCGCGCCCAGCGGCGTCGGGTCTCATCCACCAGCAGCGGAAGGCGACGCTTCGCCGACCGCCGCCACCCAGCGAGCACGTCAGCTCGCGCACTCAACGCGAGGATGCCGTCCCCGGCGACATGACGCATGTCGAGCAGGCCCAGCGCCACGCGTACGTCATCGGCCGCGGCCGCCCTCAGCTCTCGCTCCGTACGGACTGCATGGTCCAGTGCCACCTGGGCGTCCCACAGCGGATACCACAGCCTTTCGGCAAGGTTGGCGAGCAGCCCTTCGTCATACCGGTCGACGGCGAGCAGCACGACATCGAGGTCGCTCGCCGGTGACAGCTCGCCGCGACCGTAACCGCCGACGGCGACCAGGGCCGCACCCTCCGGGGGGAGGTCCAGGTCAGCCTGTGCCACTTCCCACAGCGAGCGCAGCCGCTGGTCGGCCGTTGCCGCCCGCAGACGCCGTCGTTCAGACCGCGTCTGCGTCTCGGTCACCCGTGCGCACCCTCACAACAGTCTCGACCGGCGTCACCCAGACCTTCCCGTCGCCGATGCGACCGGTGTGGGCGCTCTTGACGATGACGTCGACGATGTCGGCCGCCTCGTCGTCCTCGACCACGATCTCGAGGCGCACCTTCGGCACCAGGGTGATGTCGTACTCCGCTCCGCGGTAGACCTCGGTGTGGCCCTTCTGGCGTCCGTACCCGCTCGCTTCGGTAACGGTCATCCCGGTGACCCCGAAGGCCTCGACCGCGGCCCGGACGTCTTCCAGCTTGTGCGGCTTGATCACCGCGGTAATGAGCCTCATGCCTCGACACGCTCCTTCTCCTCAGCTCCGGCGGGGACGGCCGGCCGGGTCGCTGTGGTGGTCTGGGTCGCCCGCACGCCGCCGAACGCCTGGTGAAAGTCGTACGCCGACTCCACGTGTGCCACCGAGTCGATGCCGACGACCTCGTCCTCGGTGTCGATGCGGAAGCCGATGGTCTTCTGCAACACGTAGCCGATGGCGTAGGTCAGGACGAACGAGTACACGAGCACGGCTCCCGCACCCACCGACTGCCGCCACAGCTGGTCGACCCCACCGCCGTACAGCAGGCCGTCGACGCCGGCGGTTGCGGCGGCGGTCCCGACGAAGCCGACAGCGATCGTGCCGACGACACCCCCGACGAGGTGCACGCCGACGACGTCCAGGGAGTCGTCGAAGCCGAGCCTGTACTTGAGCCCGACCGCCAGGGCACAGAGCACGCCCGCGACGGCGCCGAGCGCGATGGCGCCGAGCGGCGACACCGCCGAACAGGACGGTGTGATGGCGACCAGACCGGCGACGACCCCCGAGGCGCCGCCAAGCGAGGTGGCGCGACCGTCGCGAAGCTTCTCCGTGACCAACCAGCCCAGCATCGCCGCGCAGGTGGCGACCATCGTGTTCACGAACACCTCGGCGGCCTGGCCGTTGGCCGCGAGGGCCGAGCCTGCGTTGAAGCCGAACCAGCCGAACCAGAGCAGGCCGGCGCCGATCATCACCAGGGGCAGGTTGTGCGGACGCATCGGGTCACGTTGCCAGCCGACGCGTTTGCCCAGCACGATCGCGAGCGCGAGCCCCGCCGCACCTGCGTTGATGTGCACCGCCGTGCCGCCAGCGAAGTCGATAACCAGCAGCCTGTTCGCGATCCATCCGCCCACCTCGGACTCGGCACCGTCGAATGCGAACACCCAGTGCGCAACCGGGAAGTACACGACGGTGGCCCAGACGGCGGTGAAGACCAGCCAGGTGCCGAACTTGGCCCGGTCGGCGATCGCCCCGGAGATGAGCGCGACCGTGATGATGGCGAAGACCGCCTGGAACGCCACGAACGCCATCGACGGGACCGTGAAGACGAGGTCGCTGGAGGCGAAGCCGCCGTCGATCCCGTTCGTTCCCATCAGCGAGCTCAGACCGAAGAACTCACTGGGGCTCCCCAACAGGCCGCCCCCCACGTCGTTGCCGAACGCCATCGAGTAGCCGTACAGCGTCCAGATGACACCGACGACGCCGATCGCGCCGAAGCTCATCATCATCATGTTGAGCACGCTCTTCGAGCGGACCATGCCGCCGTAGAACAGGGCGAGCCCAGGGGTCATCAGCAGCACCAGGGCGGCACTGGTGAGAACCCAGGCGGTGTCTCCGGAGTTCATTCAGAGGTCTCCTCGTTCACAGTGTTCGTGCCAGTGACGCGGCCTGCGGACCTCGATGTCTGCGGCATGCCGACGTCTCTTGCGTGTACGACGACTGTGACGCCCCCAGGTTTCGGTGGATCGTTTCCCGTGTTGCGCCGGCGTGACAGTTAGCCCTCGTTCGTTACGACGGTGTGAACTCAGCGGAATTCCTGGTCCCCTACGGTGTCATCCATGGCCGCTGAGCTGGCTCTGCTACCGAGCCCCCTGCTCGGTCCCGCGGTGTGGGGGCCGGTAGCTGCGGAG
>JACCVZ010000342.1 GCA_013697905.1 Nocardioidaceae bacterium | reverse complement strand
CGCACCATGTCGGCGATGTCTGGGGTGGCGAACGTCGACGTGATCTCGTGCGGCGCCGGATCGACGTCATGGGTGACCACTACGAGGCTCAGATCGACTGGTGCCGGCAGTCGGCGGTAGTCGCGGGCAGCAGCATGGTCGAGGTCGGGCTTCGAATGCCCATGCGCGCGAGATCGCCTGGTCGTCATACGTCGAGAGTACGCCGACAATGACCCCGTGGACACCGAAGCGCAGGACCTCGGAGCCCGCGGCGGGCCGGCGAAGCTAGAAGATGATCTCCCCGGACTTGCGCTTGGCGCGCAGCGACTGCAGCGCCTCGTCGAGAATCTCCTTCGCTTCGGCGTCGGAGCGGCGCTCCTTCACGTAGGCGAGGTGGGTCTTGTAGGGCTCGATCTTGGGTGGTGGCGGTGGGTTGTCCGAGTCGCGGCTGGCCGGGAGGCCGCAGCGTGGGCAGTCCCAGGTTTCGGGAATCTGGGCTTCGACTGCGAACATCGGTGCTGTCTCGTGCCCATGGGCACAGAAGTACGTGATGCGCTGCCGCGGCGCGGCGTCGCCTCGCTCGGCCTCACCCATCGGACCTGCGCCGACGCGGCTTCCTCGGATGGCATTGCCACCAGCCACTGGAAACTCCTTGCTGCTCGAGGACCGCAACCCCGACGGGGGTGGCGTGCCCTGATTGTACGTCGAAAAGGTTCAGCCAGACTTGAGCAGCAGACCAAGCGCGAGGATGCACGCGATCCAGATGACCGCGATACCTACCGTGATCCGGTCGAGGTTCTTCTCGGCGACAGACGAGCCACCGACACCGCTGGAGACGCCACCACCGAACATGTCGGAAAGACCGCCACCACGCCCCTTGTGCAGGAGGATCATCACGATCAGCACTGCGCTGGTCAGCACGAGCAGGACGTTCAGAGCAAGAATCACGGGAGGAATCCTACCTGGCCCAGCGCGATCACAGGACAGGCATGGCATAGAACCGGCAGATCCCGCCAAACTCGTCTGCCTGCAGGCTCGCCCCACCGACCAGGCAGCCGTCCACATCCGCCCCAAGCATGAGGGCTGCCACGTTGGCGGCCTTGACCGAACCGCCGTACAGGATGCGCACCGTCGCGGCCGCTGCGCCACCATGGACCTCGTCGATCCGACGGCGGATCGCTGCACAGACCTCCTGTGCGTCGTCGGGCGTTGCCACCTCCCCGGTGCCGATGGCCCACACGGGTTCGTAGGCGATGACCAGCCCGGACACCTGCTCTGCCGTGAAGCCGGCAAGTGAACCGTCGAGCTGGCTGACGACGAACGGCACCTGCTCCCCCGCCTTGCGAACGTCGAGGCCCTCCCCGACGCAGACGATCGGGACGAGCCCGCCATCCATCGCCTTGTGCGCTTTGGCGTTGACCAGAGCGTCGTCCTCCTGGTGGTGCTCGCGCCGCTCGGAGTGTCCGACGACGACGTACGAGCAGCCCAGCTTGGCCAGCATGCCGGTGGTGATGTCGCCGGTGTAGGCGCCCTCGTCGTGCGTCGAGACGTCCTGGGCTCCGTACCTGATCTTCAGCCGGTCTCCGTCGACGAGCGTCTGGACGCTGCGCAGGTCGGTGTACGGCGGGCAGACGATCACCTCGACCTGGTCGAAGTTGTGCTTCTTGTCCGACAGGGTCCATGCCAGCTTTTGGAGCAGGACGACCGCCTCGTGATGATTCAGGTTCGCCTTCCAGTTCCCAGCCATCAGCGGGATGCGTTGCTGCTTGGCCATAGGTGTTCCGCCTGTCTGCGTCGTCACGGAGTGAGCACGTCGATGCCGGGAAGCGTCTTGCCTTCGAGGTACTCGAGGCTGGCCCCCCCGCCGGTGGAGATGTGGCCGAACTGGTCGTCGCCGAAGCCGAGCTTGCGCACGGCGGAAGCGGAGTCACCGCCGCCGACCACCGACAACCCGTCGATCTCTGTCAGCGCCTGGGCCACCGCCCTCGTGCCCGCCGCGAACTCCGCCATCTCAAACACCCCCATCGGGCCATTCCAGAACACCGTGTGGGCGCCAGCCAACACGTCGGTGAACTGTCGAGCTGACTCGGGCCCGATGTCGAGGCCGATCTGATCAGCGGGCATCGAATCGGCGGCGACCACGGTGGCCGGTGTGTCCTCCTTGAGCTCGGACGCGACGACGACATCCGTGGGGAGCACGATCTCGACGCCGGCATCGTCGGCCTGGGCCAGATAGCCACGCACGGCATCAAGCTGGTCCTCCTCCAGCAGGCTGGCGCCGACCTCGTGACCTTGCGCCTTGAGGAAGGTGAACACCATGCCGCCGCCGATCAGCAACGTGTCGGCCTTTGTCAGCAGACTCTCGATGACGCCGAGCTTGTCGGAGACCTTGGAGCCCCCGAGTACGACGACGTAGGGGCGATCGGGGTCCTCGGTGAGACGGCGAAGCACGTCGATCTCGCCCAGCACCAGGCCACCGGCGGCGTTGGGGAGCCGGTGCGCGATGTCGTACACGCTGGCCTGCTTGCGGTGTACGACTCCGAAGCCGTCGCTGACGAACACATCACCTAAGGCGGCGAGCTGGTCGGCGAAAGCGCCACGCTCCGCGTCGTCCTTGCTCGTCTCGCCTGGATTGAAGCGCACGTTCTCGACCACGACCACGTCACCGTCGCTCATGGCGTCGACAGCCGCCGTCGCCGACTCTCCTACCGTGTCCGTCGCGAGGCTGACCTCGGCACTGAGCAGCTCGCCGAGCCTGCGGGCGGCGGGAGCCAGCGAGTAGCGGTCCTCTGGTTCGCCCTTGGGCCGTCCGAGGTGTGCCATCACGACCACCTTGGCGCCGCGCCCCCGAAGGTCGGCGATGGTCGTGACACTGGCGCGGATGCGACCGTCGTCGGTGATCCTGGCGCCATCGAGCGGCACGTTGAGGTCGGACCGGACAAGCACGCGCTTGCCGGTCAGACCGCCGACAGAATCGGCGAGCTGGGCGACGGTTCTCACCTCAGAGCGAGCTGCCGACGTAGTTGACCAGGTCGACGAGGCGGTTGGAGTAGCCCCATTCGTTGTCGTACCAGCCGACGACCTTCACCTGGTTGCCGATCACCTTGGTGAGCCCGGCGTCGAAGATGCAGGAGTGCGGGTCGGTGACGATGTCGGAGGAGACGATCGGCTCCTCGGTGTACTTCAGGAAGCCCTTGAGGTCGCCGTCGGCCGCCTTCTGCGTGGCCGCGTTGACCTCCTCGACGGATGTCTCCCGGCCGGCCTCGAACGTCAGGTCGGTGGCAGAACCGGTCGGTACCGGAACACGGAGGGCGTAGCCGTCCAGCTTGCCCTTGAGCTCCGGAAGCACCAGGCCGATCGCCTTCGCCGCGCCGGTCGAGGTAGGGACGATGTTGAGGGCGGCGGCTCGCGCCCGTCGCAGGTCCTTGTGGGGACCGTCTTGGAGGTTCTGGTCCGCCGTGTAGGCATGGATGGTGGTCATCAGCCCTTTGGTGATCCCGAACTCGTCGTTCATCACCTTCGCCATCGGAGCGAGGCAGTTCGTCGTGCACGACGCGTTGGAGATGACGCTGTGCACACCAGGGTCGTAGTCGGAGTGGTTGACCCCCATCACGATTGTGACGTCATCGTTGGTCGCCGGCGCCGAGATGATGACCTTCTTGGCGCCGCCTTCGATGTGGGCCCTCGCCTTGGTGGCATCGGTGAAGAAACCCGTGGACTCGATGACGACGTCAGCGCCCAGATCCTTCCAGGGCAGTGCCTTGGGGTCCCGCTCCTCGAGGGCGGCGATCCGCCGGCCGGCGACGGTGATCGCGTCGTCGGTCACCTCGACGGTTCCGTCGAGCCGTCCGAGGATCGAGTCGTACTTGAGCAGGTGCGCCAGTGTCGTGTTGTCAGTGAGGTCGTTCACTCCGACGACCTGAATGTCGGCCCCGGACGCGGCGACGGCGCGGAAGAAGTTACGACCGATGCGGCCGAAGCCGTTGATTCCTACGCGTACGGTCACGGGGGCGTTCTCCTCGAACAAGGGTGGTCAGGCTGACACTCGACCTTACCAACGCGCCACCCTGCAGGTGACCCCCGCCCGACTGGCCTCGGCAAGCAGCCCGGATGTCCGTCAGGGTGTCTGGGCGAGCATGTCAGGGGTGAGAGACGACTCGGTGTCGGGAACGCCGAGGTCCTGCGCGCGCTTGTCAGCCATGGCCAGCAACCGGCGGATCCGACCGGCGATGGCGTCCTTGGTGAGCGGCGGGTCATGCAGCTGGCCGAGCTCCTCGAGGCTTGCCTGCTTGTGCTCGATGCGCAGCGAACCGGCGAGCTTAAGGTGGTCAGGAACTTCGTCGGCGAGGATCTGGAGCGCCCGCTCGACGCGGGCGCCGGCGGCGACGGCAGCGCGAGCAGAGCGCCGAAGATTGGCGTCGTCGAAGTTGGCCAGCCGGTTCGCGGTCGCTCGCACCTCCCGGCGCAGCCGTCGCTCTTCCCAGGCCAGCAACGACTCATGTGCTCCGAGGCGGGTCAGCAGAGCGCTGATCGCGTCACCGTCGCGGATGACGACGCGGTCGACGCCGCGTACCTCACGGGCCTTGGCAGAGATGCCGATCCGTCGGGCGGCGCCGACGAGCGCAAGAGCGGCCTCCGGACCGGGGCAGGTGACCTCGAGGGCCGACGACCGGCCGGGCTCGGTGAGTGAACCGTGGGCGAGGAAGGCCCCCCGCCAGGCCCCGACGGCGTCGCAGCTCGATCCGCTGACCACCTGGGGGGGAAGCCCACGGACCGGACGTCCGCGGTTGTCGAGCAGACCGGTCTGCCGGGCCAGAGCCTCGCCGTCCTTGACCACGCGGACGACGTAGCGGGTGCCTTTGCGCAGGCCGGCGGCGTTGACCACGAGGATCTCGCTCGGGTGGCTGTAGACCTCGAGGATGTCCTTGCGGATCCGACGGGCGGCAGCACCGGTGTCGAGCTCGGCCTCGATGACGATGCGTCCTGCCTGGATGTGGAGGCCACCGGCGAACCGCAGCATGGCCGAGACCTCGGCCTTGCGACAGCAGGACTTCGTCACGGTGGTGTTGGCGAGCTCGGCCTTCACCTGCGCCGTCATCGCCATGAGGCCGATCCTCCCACGCTTCAGCACGGGGTGGTCGGCCTGGATGCGTTGCTCTGTCGTCATCGCATCATCTTTGCGTAAGTGGCCGCGAGCTTGGTCGTGTCGTGTCGGGCTGTGCCGTCGTTTGCGGCCACGTCAGCGATCACGAGCTCTGCACCCAGTCCGTTCACCGTGTCTTGGAGCATCGGTAAGTCTTCCCCTTGTCGCCCGTCCACCAACACGACGTCGATCTGCAGCTCCGGCGCGTGTACGGCGAGCACCTCAAGGTAGGTGCTCGCTGAGAACCCTTCGGTCTCGCCGAGCTGAGGTGCCAAGTTGAGCGTGACACACCGCCGGGCCTTGCTCTTGGTGAGAGCGGTGTGCATGTCCGGGACGAGCAAATGCGGCAAGACACTGGTGTACCACGATCCGGGCCCGAATATCACCCAGTCCGCACGGGCGATGACCTCCAGCGCCTCGGGGCAGGCAGGTGGGTCGTCGGGAAGCAGCCGAAGCGTCTCGACCTGCCCCAGCGTGGTGGCCACCTCGACCTGGCCCTGGACGTGGCTGACCGCGTTCGGCGCATCGGGGTCAGCTCCGCGCACGAGAGCGACGATGTCGAGGGGTACGGCGGCCATCGGTAGCACTCGGCCTTCGGCACCGAGCAGCCGACCGACCCAGTCGAGACCGGCGACGTGTCCGCCGAGCAGCTCCCACAGCGCCACGATCAGGAGATTGCCGACGGCGTGCTCGTGCAGGTCGCCTTGGCTGGCGAATCGGTGTTGCAGCACATCCGCCCAGGTGCGTCCCCACTCGTCGTCGCGACAGAGCGCCGCCAGGGCCTGCCGGAGGTCTCCGGGCGGCAGCACGCCGAACTCGTCGCGCAACCGGCCCGAGGAGCCGCCGTTGTCGGCGACGGTGACGATCGCACTGAGGTCGTCGCAGAACGTTCTCAACGCGCTGAGGTTCGCTGCCAGCCCGTGCCCGCCACCCAACGCGACAACTCTGAGCCCAGGCGCGACAGCATCGGTGGCCTGCCGCCACGGGTCGGACGGGTTGCGCAGCTCGCCGTCGGTCACTCGCGCCCCAGGTCGCGGTGGACGACGAGTACCTCCACGTCGCGCGCGCGCATCCGCGCGCCGATCGCCTCGGCCATGGCCACGCTGCGGTGCTTGCCGCCGGTGCACCCGACGGCGAGGTTAAGGTACTGCTTGCGCTCGCGCAAAAAACCGTCGTACACCGTCTCGAGCATCGCCTCCAGCCGGTCGAGGAAGCCGGCGGCGTCAGGTTGCGCCAGCACGTAGTCACTGACCTCCGGGTCGAGGCCGGTCTTGGGCCGTAGGTCAGGGATCCAGTGCGGGTTCGGCAGGAAACGCATGTCGACCACCATGTCGGAGTCGACCGGGATGCCGTACTTGAACCCGAAGGACACCACCGTTGCACGGACGGTCGGCTGGTCGCCGTCGGCGAAGGCGGACGCCACCTTGGCGGCGAGCTGGTGCACGTTCAGGGTGGAGGTGTCGATGAGTACGTCGGCGTCGCCACGGAGGTCACGGATGATCTCGCGCTCCCTGGCGATGCTGTCCATCAGCCGCGCCCCCCGCTGCAGTGGGTGCGGCCGACGCGCGGCCTCCTGGCGGCGGACGAGGACGTCGTCGGAGGCTTCGAGAAACAGCACCCGCGGTTGGTGCTCGGCCAAGGTGTCCAGCGAGTCCCGGAGCTCACCGAAGAAGCTACGCGAGCGTACGTCGACGACCACGGCGACGCGGACGCCGTCGTCGTCGTCGACAAGCAGCTCGACGACGGACAGCAGCAGCTGGGGGGGAAGGTTGTCGATGACGAACCAGCCGAGGTCCTCGAGTGCCTTCGCCGCCGTGCTCCGGCCGGCCCCGGTCATGCCGGTGACGACGATGAGGTCGCCCATCGGATCGCTCATTGGTGGCGTGTCTCCTCGGTCGTCTGCCGGATGCGGTGGTCAGGTGGATGCATCGAGGATCTCACCAGTGGCCGTGTTGATCGCGGGAGCCGCCGGCGTACCGGACGCGGCGAGCGCGGCCGCGATCGCCTCGGCGGTCCGTTGACCGAACCCGGGGAGGGCGGCGATGTCGTCGACCCTTGCGGCGCGCAGCTTCTTCAGCGACCCGAAGTGACGGAGCAGCACCTTGCGGCGGACCTCTCCCAGCCCAGCAACGTCGTCGAGCACGCTCTCGACCATGCTCTTGGACCGGCGGTTGCGGTGATGGGTGATCGCGAAGCGGTGTGCCTCGTCGCGCACCCGTTGAAGCAGATAGAGGCCCTCACTGGTGCGCGGCAGGATGACCGGGTCGTCGCGGCTCGGCAACCACACCTCCTCCAGTCGTTTGGCCAGCCCCACGACCGGGACGTCGTCGATGCCCAGCTGGTCGAGCGCGCGTTGGGCAGCGGTGACCTGGGGTGGGCCCCCGTCGACCACCACCAGCCCCGGCGCGTAGGCAAACTTGCGCGGCCTCCCGGTGTCGGGGTCGATCAGCGCCGGGCCTCGCTCCTCGCGCTCCCCCTCGGTCTCCCCCAGTTCGACCCCGGTCGCCTCCAGCTGCTCGTCAAGGTAGCGCCTGAATCGGCGCGTGATGGTCTCGTGCATCGCGGCCACGTCGTTTTGACCGTCGACGCCGCGGATGACGAAGCGGCGGTAGTCGCTCTTGCGCGGCAGACCGTCCTCGAAGACCACCATCGACGCGACGACCTCGGTGCCCTGCAGGTTGGAGACGTCGTAGCACTCGATCCGCAGCGGCGCCTCCGGCAGCTGGAGCGTCTGCTGGATCTCCTCCAGGGCGCGGCTGCGGGCGGTGAAGTCGGTGGCGCGTTTGGTTTTGTGCAGCGCGAGAGCCTGCGACGCGTTGCGGCCCACCGTCTCCATCAGGTTGGCCTTGTCGCCACGCTGGGGCACCCTCACCGCGACCTTGGTACCGCGCTTCTCGGCCAGCCACTGCGTCAGGACCTCGAGGTCGTCGGGCAGCTGTGGCAGCAGCACCTCGCGTGGCAGCGCATCGCCATTCTCGGCGTCGTAGGCCTGGATGAGGAACCGCCTGAGCAGCTCGGGGAGCTCGGCGTCGTCGACCCGGTCGGCGACCCAGCCGCGCTGGCCACGGACCCGGCCGCCTCGCACGTAGAAGACCTGGACGGCGAGCTCGAGCGGGTCCTCGGCCACGGCGATGACATCCGCATCGGTGCCGTCCGCCAGCACGATGGTGTTCTTCTCCATCGCTCGTCGCAGCGCGCCGGCGTCGTCACGCAGCCGCGCCGCACGCTCGAAATCCATCGCGTCGGACGCCGTCCGCATGTCACGCTCCAGCCGCTTGATGTGCTGGCTGGTCTGGCCGGCGATGAAGCTGCAGAAGTCGTCGACGATCTCGCGGTGCTCCTCGGCGCTGACCCGGCCGACGCATGGCGCTGCGCACTTGCCGATGTAGCCGAGCAGGCAGGGGCGGCCGATCTGGGCGCTGCGCTTGAACACGCCCTGCGAACAGGACCGCATCGGAAACACCCGCAGCAGCAGGTCGACCGTCTCGCGGATCGCCCAGGCGTGCGAGTAGGGGCCGAAGTACCGGACGCCCTTCTTTTTCGGCCCCCTGCCGACCATCACCCGGGGGTACTCCTCCCCCATGGTGACCGCCAGCCACGGGTAGGACTTGTCATCGCGGTACTTCACGTTGAAGCGCGGGTCGAACTCCTTGATCCACGAGTACTCGAGCTGGAGCGCCTCGACCTCGGTCTGCACGACCGTCCACTCCACCGAGCCGGCGCTCGTCACCATCCGGGCGGTGCGCTCGTGCAGGTTCGTGACGTTCTGAAAGTACGATGACACGCGCGCGCGCAGCGACTTCGCCTTGCCGACGTAGACGACACGGCCCTTCGGGTCGCGGAAACGGTAGACCCCGGGCGCGTCAGGAATGGACCCCGGCGCGGGGCGGTACGTCGAGGGGTCCGGCACGCCTCCCAGCCTACGAGGCGGCGCCGACTCCGGGCACGATGGTCGCGGCCCGTCGTCAAGCACGGTGTCGAGGCGGATACTGAGCAGGGTGCGTCAGACGGCGCGCCCACGCCACTGTAAAATAAGCGGATCAGTAGACTTTCAGTACCGTCTCGGAGGGGAGGACCGCGCCGTGAGCTCGACCGACGACCTGTACGGACTGACGCTGACCACGTCGGACGCAGCAGCAGCGGCGTACAACCGCGGCGTTTCGGCGCTGCTGAGGGTTCAGACAGGTGGGCTTGGTGCCGTCTCCGAGGCCATCAGCCACGACCCGACGTTCGCCCTCGGGCATGCTGCGATGGCGCTGTTGGGCCACGAGTACTGCGCTCCGGTCGACATCCAGGCGCGGATACTGGCCGCACTGCTGCACGCCGACCGGGCGAGCGACCGAGAGCGCAGCCACGTGCACGCGGTGGTCGAGCACATCAGCGGCAACTCACGGCCGCTGATCTCGCACCTGCACGACCATCCCCGCGACGCCCTGCTGCTGTCGATCGCGGTCCCGACCATCGCCTTTGCCGGCGTCACCACCGTCCCCCAGGAGTCGTGGGCGATCGTGGAGCGCGCCCGTCCGGCGTACGGCGACGACTGGTGGTCGACGGGTCTGCTGGCGTTCGTGCGGCAAGAGCAGCGGCGCTGGGACGAGGCCATGGCACTTTCGGTCGCATCGCTGGACGTCGAGCCGGCCGCCGGCCACTCCGTGCACGCCCGCACGCACGTGCACTACGAGACCGGTGACCACGTGGCCGGTCGCGACTGGCTGGACGGCTGGATGTCAGGGCCGGGGCTGACGTCCGACAACCTCGCGCACTACTCCTGGCACGCCGCGCTGCATGAGCTGTCGATGGGTGACTACGCCGCGGTGCAGTCTCGTTACGACCAGCAGCTGGCTCCCCCGACCGTGGTGGGTTGCCGGGCGCTCGTCGACTCGTGCTCGCTGCTGTGGCGGTGGTCGATCACTCCCGGCTGCGGAGCCGTGCCCGCGATGGAGACGGTGGCCGAGTCGGTCGACGCACACCTCCTCGACGCCCCGCCGACCCCTTTCATGGCTATGCACGCGGCGGTGACTTTGTGCGCGCTGCGAGAGTCCGATCGGCTTGGCAAGCTGGAGCGCTGGTGCGAGGGCCACCCCGACCCGACGTACGCGGACGTCGTCGCGCCGCTGTGCCGGGCCATGCGGGCATTGGCCGACGACGACCCGGGTGCGGCCGCCGACCGGCTGGGGGCGCTGCTCGGCCGGGTGTGGCGGTTCGGCGGCAGTGACGCACAGCGTGAAGTGGTCGAGGACACCCTGATCGCGGCTCTGCTGGCCTCGGGCCGGTACGACGAGGCGCGCCCAGTCATCGACCGGCGGCTCGACCGGCGTGCCTGCCCACGCGACGAGACGTTCCGGACGGCGGCCGCCGGCGGCTAAACCCCTCTGCGCGAACGTCCGGCACCTGGCTGCAGCCCGCGCCCCAGACCATACGGCGAGCTGCTATCCGGCCGGGGTGCCGGGTTCGTATCCGGCTAGGCGAGGGAGATGTTCTTGCCGGTGATCGTCAGCTTCTCCGCCGGAAGCGGCGAAGGGGCGGGTCCGCCGACCACGCTGCCGTCCTCGATCGAGAACATGCTGCCGTGGCAAATGCAGTTGATGGTGCCGTCGGTCACGTTGTCGACCGGGCAGCCCTGGTGAGTGCAGATCGACGAGAATCCCTTGAACGCGCCGGCGGTGGGTTGGGTGATCACCACCTGGGGATCGCCAAGGATGAGGCCGCCGCCCACGGGGACGTCGCTGGTGGTGGACGATGTGGCCGTGGAGTCGGGCGAGCTCTTCGCACATGCCGCCAGGAAGGGCACGGTGACGCCAGCGACGACGGCACCCCGCAGCACGTTACGGCGGCTGGTCTGGTCAGCGCCTTCGGGTTCGGCCATGGCCCTCTCCTCGTTTGCAGGAACTCAGGATTCGAGCCTAGCCAGCACAGCGGGGAAGACCATCCGTCCAATGGTCGTAGCACCAGGTCAGTGCGTGAGAGCCGTGGGCGGGTTCGGGTTTGCTGTCAGCCGGCGCGAGCCGACTTCCTGGTGC